>CAIWTI010000134.1 GCA_903915545.1 uncultured Actinomycetes bacterium
CAGGTGCTCTACGTCGACGGAGGCTGGACGGTTGTCGGCGATCTTCCCGACGCCTATCGCGAACGCATCCCCGGCCAGTGACAGCGTCGAGCCTCACATGGCTCGGCCAGGCGAGCTTCCGAATCGATCTCGACGGTTTGCGCGTCCTGATCGATCCGTACTTCGGTGAACACCCATCGCGCCTCTACCCGCCCGGGAATGCCGAGACTGCCGCGCGCGACCTCGACGTGATCCTCGTCACGCACGAGCACATCGACCACTACGACCCAGCGTTTCTGCAGCGCGCCGCCCGGCTCTCACCTGGAGTGCGCGTCGTCCTCCCGACCCCACTGCTCGACGATGCGCAACGCCTTGGGCTCAACGCCGTCGGCGTGCAGCCGGGCGACGAGCTCGCGTTGTTGAGCAGTGTGTCGCTCACTGTCACACCCGCGTGGCATGGCACCACACCTGCCGATGCTCACACCGAGGGGCGTGGGGCGGATGGCATCGCACGGTTTGTCGGATACATCGTGCGCAGCGAGAACATCGCGATCTACCACGCAGGTGACACGATCGTGACAGAGGGGCTCCTGGCCGCCCTCAGAGGACAGCGAATCGACGTCGCCCTGCTTCCGGTCAACGGTCGCGATGCCGAACGCGAGGCTGCGGGGATCGTCGGGAACATGAATGCGCGCGAGGCTGTGGAACTTGCGGATCAGATCGGAGCGACGACGCTTGTTCCGATGCACTGGGATCTCTTCGAGGGCAACACGTCGGCGCCCGAGGAGGCGTCGGCCATCGCAGGCGAACTCAGGCTGCAGGCGCTGGACGTGATCGTGCCTCAGCGCGACGCGCAGACCCAGCTCTAGTCGGTCTGGGGACAGACCTCGTTGGTGACGACATTCCCGGCCGGGCACGTCGTCTCAGAAAACGTCGCGCCGGTCATGTCGGCGTACCAAATGTCGGCACCGTTGAGGATTGCCTTCGTCAGGTTCGCGTTCGTAAAGAGCGAGCCCTGGAGGTCGGCGCCACCGAAGTTGGCACCTGTGAGGTTTGCGCCGGTGAAGTTCGCGGCTCGCAGATTCGCACCGCCAAAGTTTGCGCCGTGGAGATCCTGGTTCGAGAAGTTCTTGCCGGGGCACTGTGTTTCGGGCTGCACTTTGCAGCCGTCGATGACGCGCACACCGCTACCCCCGCATCCGGCGACGGCAAGAGCAATGGCAACGGTCGAGAGTGCAAGGGCGATGGCGTGGCGCACGCCAAGACCCTAGCGAGGACGCGCTATTCGCGCCTCTTGACGCGCTTCCCGGGGAGGAGCAAACTCTCGTTTCGTACGGGGGGAAGCAAGGGGAGAGACCATGAGCCGGGGGTACGCTGCAATCCAGAACGTCGAGGTTCGACGCACACTGATCGCCAGCGCACTTGCGCTGCTCGCCTCTGTTGCTGCCGTTCTCTTGCTCGTGACGCCGTCGGCGCTGTCGTCATCTGCCGCCGGGCCGAACCTCGCCAAGTACCCCGCGTGTGCGGCCGGTCAAGACCCGACGTTGGCCAACCCGTGCAAGCCGAACAAGGCGACAGGCCAGTTTGATCTCACGAAGTTCCCCGCGTGCGCAGAGGGCCAGATGCCAACCGCGCTTGTCCCGTGCAAGCCGGCGAAGACGACGGACGTCAACCTGACGAAGTTCGAGCCGTGCGCGAGCGGCGAGACACCCACACAGTCGGCACCGTGCATTCCAAGCGGCCAGTTCAACATCGCGAAGTTCGCCGACTGCTCGCCGGGGCAGGATCCGACACCGGCAGTTCCCTGCAAGGTCGTGCCGACCACAGGCCAATTCGACATCTCGAAGTTCCCTGCGTGTTCGGATGGGCAGTCGCCGACACCACAGGTGCCGTGTCGGCCAAGCTCGGGCACCCCGGTCAACCTCGGGCAGTTCCCGCCATGTCAGCCAGGCGAGGTTCCGACCCAGTCGAAGCCGTGTCAGGCAACTGCGGTCACGGGTGCGATCCCGCTCACGTCGTTCCCCGACTGTGCGGCGGGCCAGAGCCCAACCCAAGACAAGCCATGCCGGCCGACAGGGAACACGCAGATCAATTTGACGCAGTTTCCGCCGTGCCAGACCGGTCAGGATCCGACCGCGCAGAAGCCGTGTCAGGTGACAAAGTCGAACGGCCAGGTCAATTTGACGACGTTCCCGCCCTGTACCTCGGGGCAGACGCCGACACCCGAGAAGCCGTGTCAGACCTCGAATACGAACCTTGTTGACTTCAGCCAGTGGCCTGCGTGTGGGGCTGGTGAGCAGCCGACACCTGCCAAGCCGTGTCGGCCAGCTGGCACCAGTGCGTCCGGGAGCCTGCCTGGGGCGCCGATTAGCGTTGGCCAGGTGCCTGCGTGCAAGGACGGGCAAGTGCCGACTCCGAGCAGCCCGTGTGTTGCATCGCCGAACGCTGTCACGTTGCAGCCATGCGCTCCGGGACAGAACCCGACCGCGAGCAGCCCGTGTATTCCGGCTGGAAGCTCAACCGGATTCTCGGTGACCGTCGGCAGTGTCCCCCAATGTAAGTCGGGCCAGGTGCCGACCCAGAGCAGCCCGTGCGTCGGGTCAGGGAATGGCAATGGTGGCGGCGGTGGGTCGACCGGGCCGACGTCGACTGGGCCGCAGCCGTCAACAAATCCGTCGTCGGGTGGCGGCGGCAACGTGCCGCAGTGCAAGTCGGGCCAGGTGCCCACGCAGGCGAGCCCCTGCGTCTCTTCGGGCCCTGGAAACGTCCCCACAGGAACGGTGCCGACGGGAACCGTTCCCACGGGAACCGTTCCGACTGGCACTGTCCCAACGGGCACAGGTGGCACCCCGACCCCAGTGAAATGCGCACCCGGTCAAGTGCCCACTCTCGCGAATCCCTGCACACCCGGCTAGGCGTAGCGGGCCGTTTCTGGGGGTTCACGCCTCACCGAAACGGGTGATCTGACGTTCGGAAATCTGCTTGAACAAGCCCTTTCTGTGCGGCTGTGGGGTGGTTCTGGGCCCGACACGTCTGATCACGCTGCTACGGTGATGAACGACCAATAGCCGCTTTGTGCGGCCCCGTTGTTGTTTCGCCGCTCGCCGTGAGGTTGAGCGTTCCTCTTGCACCATCAACTCCCCTCGCGGCGGCGTGCACCCACATGTGGGTGCCAGTCCTGTTCCCGAGGGAAGGAAAGGTGTACTGAGATCGCTCGTTGTCATCCTCGTTTGCTTCACCCTCCTCGCTGGCAACGCTGCCGCATCGGAGAAGGTTCCTGGATTCTGGAAGCGCGTCGCCCACTGTGAAACGGGCGGCAAATGGAATTGGGGTGCATATGCTCACTCGACTCGTCGCCGACTCCTTGAGGGCACGAGTTATGAGGGAGGCCTCGGCTTCTACGTCGGCTCTTGGCGTATGTGGGCCCAGGCCGTCCATGTCCTCGCGGTGTATCCACACGCGTACATGGCGCCACCCGTCATCCAAGTGAAGGTCGCGCGTTACGGCCTCGCTCGCGGCGGCTACTGGGGCTCAATCCACAACGGATGTGCCCGCTCGTAATCTTGTGACGTCTGGTGTGCGCTGTGCCAGTGATGGCGCGGCGCACACCGGGCGGTTCTAGTGCAGCGCCCACCAAGGGCCGTTGGCCCCGTTGAGGTTCCAGAAGATCACGAGCGACGCCACGTCGCTTGACGCGACCTGGTAGCAAAGGTTGCCGGTGATCGGTGTGGCGCCGTAGATGTCGCCGATCTGCTCCAGGTTGTTTGGCACCGTCCCACAACCCTTTGTGGTGATCAGATAGGTCGTGTTCTTTGCGCCGATCGCCATCATGGCGTCGGCAAGCTCTGACCCGTTCGCACCCTGGTCACCGACGTAGACGCCGTTGAGGGTCACGAGGACATCGACGTACCCGGCCGGTGGCGCCACGTTTGACGGGGCGGCACCCTGGATTGCCGACGCCCACGCATCGAAATTCACGTGTGTGACGGTCAGCTTCCAACCCGACGCCGAGGTGTACCCGGGCGTGTTGAGCGGATAGGGGTTGCCGCGGGTTTGGCCTGGAGTTTTTGCGGCGAGTGCAGCGGCGGCCGCCTGAGCTGCGGTGACGATCGGGCGTGGGCAGGTGATTGGCGAGTACTTCGCCCCGGCCTTGACCGAGCAGATCGACTTTGCCTTCGTTGCCTTGATCGGAGCGGGGCAAACGATCGCGAGCTTGTGGCCACCGACCGTCTCGTAACACGCAGCTGCAGTGGTGGCGCTCGCGCGGCCTCCCGTAAGCGCCGCCGCCGATGCGGCGACTGCGAGTGCGATCAGAGCGAATGTCTTCATTACGCGCCGCGGGCGAGGTAGGCCTTCGGGAAGCGCTCGCCGCTCTTGTAGCGGTGCGCCTTCACAAAGGCATCAAACGCGGTCTGATCGAACTGCGAGCACGTCGCCAGGTACCCATGTCCGCCGACGTCCTTCGGCGGGGTCGAGTTGTACGGAGGCTCGTTCCAGGCTGTGAGGACGATTGATGAACCGAGTTTCGCGTAGGGAACCACGACAAGTCCGTTCGAGGTGCCGAAGTACCAGAGGGCGATCCGACTGACCGTCGTCGCAGGAACCTTGTCGCCGTACTGCACGACAATCCCGCCGTGCTCAAGGTTGTGGACGAGTGCGATCTGGGGAATCTCTTGCGTGTAGATGTTCCACTTTGCGGGCACATAGAAGTGCGTGCCGCTGGTTGGCGGATCAGAGTTGTACGCCGGCTTCACCGACAGGCTCTTCACGTGCTTCGGTTGCAGACCTGGGTAGACCGACACCTTGCACACGTTCGAGGTGCCCGGCTCTGATGCCGTCGACCGTGCGAGCGCAACGCCCGCGAAGACGATCGCGGCGACGGCGAGTGTGAAGGACGAAATAGCGAGTCGTGAACGGCTCATGGGGTCAGCGTAGCCGCATTAACGGGTTTCTCATACACAGGTGATAGACTCCGTCGAGCCCACGAAGTTAGGGCGCTCCTCATGATCGAAGCTGCCCACCTCACAAAGAACTACGGCGACAAGCGCGCTGTTGACGATCTCAGCTTCGTTGTGAAGCCAGGAATCGTGACGGGTTTCCTGGGTCCAAACGGCTCAGGCAAGTCGACAACGATGCGTCTGATCCTCGGCCTTGATCGTCCGACAAGTGGCACCGTCACGGTCAATGGCAAGGCCTACCGCGATCTGTCGGCACCGTTGCACGAGGTTGGTGCGCTGCTCGAAGCGCGCGCTGTCCACACGGGCCGTACGGCCTACAACCACCTCCTTGCGCTTGCTCAGACCCATGGCGTTCCCCGTCGGCGGGTCGACGAGCTGATCGAGCTGGTCGGCCTCCAGGAGGTCGCGCGCAAGCGGGTTGGCGGCTTCTCGCTCGGTATGGGACAGCGTCTCGGGATCGCTGCAGCGCTGCTTGCCGATCCGGGAACGCTGATTCTCGACGAGCCAGTGAACGGTCTCGACCCCGAGGGCATCCACTGGATTCGCACCTTGCTGCGCGGACTCGCTGCCGAGGGACGCACTGTCTTTGTCTCATCGCATCTGATGAGCGAGATGGCGTTGACGGCTGACCACTTGATCGTGATTGGACGCGGCCGTCTGATCGCCGACATGAGCGTCGAAGCGTTCGTGAAGAGCGCATCGAAGAACCTCGTCCGTGTCCGCTCGCCACAGGCCGAGCAGCTTCGGGCGTTGATCGTGAGCCACGATGTCACGGTCGAGATCGACGCTGACGGAGCGCTTGAAATCACCGGTCTCGACGCCGCGCAGATCGGCGAGCTCGCGGCCGCAAACAACCTTGTCCTGCACGAGCTCAGCCCGGTGCAGGCGTCGCTCGAGGAGGCGTTCATGGATCTCACCCGCGACGATGTCGAGTACCACGCACACACTGGGCTTGCGCCCGTCGGAGCCGAGTCGTGAGTGCGGTGCCAACCGATCGGCTCGGCGGCGTGCAGCTGCGCGTGACGCAGGCGCGGGTTGTGCTGTCTGAATGGACGAAGCTTCGCTCCCTGCGTTCGACCCGGTGGTCGTTCCTCGCTGCGGTGATCCTGACCATCGGTCTGCCCGCGTTGATCTCGACGGTGATCTCGTCGCATTGGAGCCACATGGACCCGCGCGAACAGGCGCAGCGGAACCCGATGGATGCGGCGCTTGCGGGGGTCAACGTCTCACAGCTCGCGATCGGTGTCCTGGGCGTCCTCGTGATCACCGGTGAGTACTCGACCGGAATGATTCGCGCGTCGCTTGGTGCAGTGCCGAAGCGCCTGCCGGTTCTCTGGGGCAAGGCACTCGTCTTCGCTGCCGCGACTCTCGCGCTGATGATCCCGTCGGTGGTCGTGGCGTTCTTCGTCAGCCAGGCAATCTTCCGCAACCACCACATCCTGCAGATCTCGTTCTCGGCACCGCATGTCGCGCGGGCAGTGATCGGTGGCGGCCTGTACCTCACGGTGATCGGTCTCTTTGCGTTGGCGCTCGGTGCGCTCGTTCGTAATACCGCGGGTGGGATCGCGTTGTTCGCAGGTGTCCTCTTCGTCATTCCACCGCTGATGAACGTCCTTCCGTCGAGCTGGAACAACGCGATTTCGCCGTACCTGCCAAGCAGTGCGGGCCGGGACGTGTTCGCATTGACTACGGGTGGAAGCGACATGTCGCCGTGGGGCGGTTTCGCGCTCTTCTGCGGCTACACGGTTGCAGCGCTCGCTCTTGCAGCGTTTGCGCTCGTTCGTCGCGACGCCTAAGCGCACCTAAGCCCTCTGCCGTCGCGCGTCCTGCCTACACTTCCGCCGTGCGGCACGGGGCCTTGGTTGCAATCACCATCCTCCTTCTTGCCGGGTGTGGCGGAGGCGGCAGCCATGGCAAGAGCATCGCCGACGCAATCCGGTCGGGAACAGCCGGCGGTCTCGGCTCGCTTGGCAAGGTCACGAAGGCGAACTGCGTGCGTGACACGACGGGGAGCGGCGAGCACTACCGCTGTACCGCCTCGACGGCCGAGGGCGTCGCCCAGCTGCTCTGCTTTCCCGACGAGACGTCAGCTGGTGGCAGCTTCTGCGCGATCACCGCGCGACCCTGATCGCTACTCACACCGCGTTCTGTCGTAGAAACACCGAGGGGGAGCTTGCGCTCCCCCTCGGGCTACAACCAGTGTGGAGTCGCGTTACGCGGCAGCCACGAGCGAGTTGTCCGGGACGATGACCTTGAGGGTCGTCGAAGCACCCGAAACAACCTTGTAGATCGTGACCGGGTTCGCGGTGACGTCGCCGTTCTTGTTGAAGCCGAACGTACCGAGAATGCCGTTCTTGATCTGGGTCTTGAAGAGCTGAGCGGCAACACCCGCGCGGGTGCCGTCCGATGCAGCAACAGCCGAGACGACAACTTCAGCAGCCTGCGCGGCGTAGACCGTGTACGGGTCAGCCTGCTTGCCACCAATCGTCTTCGCGAACGACTTGACGAACGCCTGACCGCCAGCCGGCAGCTTGTCGTTCGGCAGACCGGCGACCGACACGAACAGGCCTTCAGCAGACGTGCCAGCTTCCTGCACGACAGCCGAGACCGGCGTGAAGCCGTCCGGGGCAAGGATCTTGATGCCAGGAGCACCAGCAGCGATGTCCTTGATCAGCTTGCCACCGTTCTCGCAGATCAGACCGCCGAGGAACACGCCCTGCGCGCCCGACGCCTTGATCTTGCTTGCAAGTGCCTCGTACGACGAAGCCTTGCCGTCCCACGCCGTGTTGGCGGCGACGGTGATGCCGAGCTTCTTCGCAGCGTTCGCGAAGTTGGTTGCAACACCCTGGCCGTACGCTTCCTTGTCGTTCAGGACGTAGACCTTCTTGATGCCCTGCTGCTTCGCGAGTGTCGCATCGGCGGCACCCTGGAAGTCGTCAGCGGCAACGACACGGGCGTAGTTCCGCTTGCCCGTGGGGTAGTACTTGCCAGGCTCACCAGCGGCAGTACCCGGACCGGCATGGGTAAGGCCGACGTAGGTGTTCGCCGGGCTGACCATTGCGATCGGGCCGTTGGCGGCGCGGTTGAGGATCGGGATCTCGATCTCAGCAGCACCCGAGTTGAACGTGCCGATAACGCCGACGACGCTCGCATCCTGTGCGTACGCATTCGCGTTCGCGGAGACCTTGCCCGAATCCCACTTGCCGGCCTGAGCCGTTGAGTCATCGCAGCTCTGGTACGCGAGCGTGTAGTTGCCCGCCTTCCAGCCGTGCTGCGCGAAGACGAACGCGATCGCCTTCGTCATCTGAATCGTCTGCGTGCGGCCTGCGCCCTGGAGCGGCAGGTCGGAAGCGATCAGAATGTCCCCGTTGGGGTTCTGAATCGCCGAGCACGAGGACGCCGGAAGCGGCGTCGCCCCGCTGGTCCGAGCACCGGCAGTGGAGACCATGACGGCAAGAAGTGCCGCAATGACCGCCGTACCAGCCACGGAGCCCGCAAGAATCCTGTTTTTCACTCGCCCTCCTGTTTGTGACGTTGTTCCTTGGGGGTGTCGGCGAAAGAGAATAGACCTCCACCGCACCATAGGAAAGTGAAGTTTGCACATCCTGAAGGCTCTGCGTGTTGTGATTTTCGGAATGCGACCTACCGAGAAGGGTGATAGGGGCGGTAGTCTCGACCGCGAAAGGGTCTCGGCGTGACCTCATTCCCCCTCCCAGCACGTGTTAGTGATCGTCCGACCCGCTCACGAGCGGCCCGGGCGGCGTACGCGTTCTTGTTTGTCGGGGCTGTTGCGATCGGTATCTACCTCGCTCTGCCGAGTCGCGTGCAGTCGGTCGTGTTCGTCGCGATCGGCCTCGCTGGTGTGTCGGCGATCATCTTCGGCGCTCGGAAGCATCTGATTGGGAGCGGGCGGGTGCCGTGGTACCTCTTCGCCGCCGGCATCGCTGGTCAGGTCGCGGGAGACACGGTCACCGGGTACTACGAGCTCGCGTTTGGTCACGAGCCGCCGCTTCCGTCGGTTGCGGATGCGTTCTATCGCGGCGGGTACCCGGCGTTCATCGCCGGCATCATCATTCTGCAGCGGCGCTTGGGTGGGGCGACGAGCCGTGCGGCTGTCCTCGACACCGTCATCGTTGCGACCGCGATCGGCGCGGTCCAGTGGGTGTTCTTCTTGCAGTCGACCTACGAGGAGCACGTTCGCGTGAGCGCGCGCGTCGTCGACTCGCTCTACCCGACGATGGACACGTTGCTTCTTGTCGGTCTGGCCCAGCTGCTGATCGGGCCGGGGCGGCGGAGTCGGTCGTATCGCCTGCTCGTGGCGTCGGTGGCGCTGTGGGTGGTTGGCGATGAGCTCTATGCGCTGTACGCCGCAACGTATGTCGCCGGTGGCTGGATCGACGTGTTTCTGCTCGGGTCGTACATCGTGTTCGGCACTGCTGCGCTTGAGCCGTCGGTTGCGCGGATCTCGGTTATCGACCGACGTATCGTCCCGCGACTCACCCGCACGCGCCTTGCGGTACTGGCAGCGGCGTTGCTCGCGGTGCCGTTCACGGTCGCCGTCGAGCGTCTCGAAGGCCGCCACGTTCACGTCCTCTTCGAGGCCGGTGCCGCCGGGTTGATCGCGATCCTTGTGCTTGCTCGCCTCGCCGGACTCGTGGGTGCGGTTGAGTCAGCGCGCGACGACGAGCGGACTGCGCTTGAGCAGGCCGAGTCGGCACGGTTGCAGCTCGCCGCCCAGAACCTGCGGCTCCTCGAGCTTGATCGGTTGAAGGACGAGTTCGTCGCGAGCGTCTCGCATGAACTGCGCACGCCCCTCACGTCAATCGCCGGGTACGCGGAGCTCATGCTTGAGACCGAGCACGACACGACGAACCGAAACCACCTCGAGATCATCGAACGGAACGCGGAACGGTTGCTGCGGCTTGTGAGCGACCTGCTGTTCGCTGCCCGGCTCCAGACCGGTCAGCTTGACCTTGAGGTGACGGACGTTGACCTGCGCGAGCTTGTGGAACACGCCGTCGAGTCGGCACGCATGCAGGCCGACGCGCGCGAGGTGGCGTTGAAGGTCGATCTGGAGCCGACGGTGCTCCGCGTGCAGGGTGCACGAGACAGGCTTGCGCAGCTGCTCGACAACCTTGTCTCGAATGCGCTGAAGTTCACGCCAGCAGGCGGAACCGTGTCGGTCACGCTGCGGCGTGGCGAAGGTTCGGGGATTCTCGAGGTGTCAGACACGGGAATCGGGATACCGTCTGATGAGTTGACGAACCTCTTTCAGCGGTTCTACCGTTCCCGGAACGCCCTAGACCGGCAGATTCAGGGGACAGGCCTTGGGCTGTATTTGTCGAAAGCGATTGTCGATGCGCATCACGGGCGGATTGAGGCCCGGAGCACCGAGGGGGAAGGAACGACATTCGTGGTGGAAATTCCGGAGTTGCGAGCATGACCGAGCCAGACACCCGTCCGCTCATCCTGTGCGCCGACGATGACGACGACATCCTGTCGCTCGTTGCGCTTCGACTCGAACGAGCGGGGTTCGCGGTTCGTCGGGCCCGCGATAGGGAAGAGGCGTTGGAGCTCGCACGCGAACTTCATCCGGCAGTGGCCGTTCTCGACGTGATGATGCCGCGGCGCACAGGGATCGAGGTCGTCGGAGAGTTGCGTTCGGATCCGGCAACAAGCGACATCAAGCTGATCCTGCTCTCAGCGCGTGTGCAGCAGAACGATGTCGATCGGGGCATCGATGCGGGCGCTGACGCGTACCTGCCGAAGCCCTTCAAGGCCGTCGACCTCGTTGAGGTTGTCGAAGGTCTGCTTCGCCCATCGGCCTAACGGCCGAGAGCGCCTACGACTTGCGGTAGCGGTAGCCGAACCCGCGCACCGTCTCGACAGGTGCCGAGTCGGGTGAGTCGGGAACGAGCTTCTTGCGCAGATAGCCGACGTAGAGCTTCACCTGATCGCCGGAGACGCCGTAGGGATCGCCCCAGACGAGGTCGAGCAGCTGGTCGCGCGAGAGCACCTGGTTTGGGTGCTGCACGAACGCCGACAGCAGCTTGAACTCTAGCGGGGTGAGCTTCACCTCGCGGTCGTCAACGGTGACCTTCCGCTGGGCGTAGTCGATCGACACGAAGTCGTCGGTGTAGGCCTCGTTGACTTCAGCCTTGCCTCCAGAGCGGCGCAGCAGCGCCTGAACGCGCGCAAGCAGCTCCTGGCGACCGAACGGCTTGGGAACGTAGTCGTCGGCACCAGCCGTGAGTCCGCGGACCCGCTCAAGCTCCTGGGTGCGGGCGGTGAGCATCAGAACCGGGACGTCGGAGAGGTCGCGGATGCGCTCAAGCGTCTGGTAGCCGTCCATGTCCGGCATGGTCACGTCGAGGATCACGAGGGCGGGCGGCGACTCATAGAGACGCCGGAGTGCTGCCCGGCCGTCCTCTGCAAGGTCGACGTCAAACCCGGCCCGACCAAGGAGTTCTTTGAGCAGCGTCCGGATGTCCTCGTCGTCATCAACGACCAGGATTTTTGTGTGCTCATTCATACGGCATTCATACTCGCACGAACTCGCACGGAATGTGCGGTTCAGGAACAGTTGAGTGAGTGGCACGCATTCTGATTTTTGAACCTCACGACGACATTCGCTCGTTGCTTGAACTCGTCGTGCGACGGCTTGGGCACGAGGCGATTGTCTTCGATGGAAGTGTCGACGAGACACCGGACGTCGACGCTGCGATTGTCGAACCAGGGGAGGGTGTCGGCATGCCGATCGCGCAGAGCCTGCGGGCGCGCCACGCCCCGGTGATCTTCACGAGCATCTTTCCCGCCGCTCCCGACGTGGTGGCGCTGGAGCCGTGTGCGTACCTGGTGAAGCCGTTCCCGTTGTACGAGCTCGAGAACGCGCTTGTACGTGCGGTCGAGCTGATTCCGCAACGCACCGCATAACGTCTCCCGCCTTGCTTGGCGCCTCTCGGCGGTGGGCCTTACCGAGATCGTCCCATGGCGCTGATACCCTCGCTGGTACGGAGGGCAATCCGGCTCTCCCGTGAGATCGCGTTTCCTCCTCAAGGCGACGGGATCTCGGCCAATGTTCGGCGCCGAGCTCTTCCGTGAGATACGGCCCCGAGAGGAGTGGTGAGACGTGACCGAATCTTTCGCGCCCGAGGGCGCATCCGAGACAGGTGTATCCGACTTCGGGGCACTTGGTGCCTCGCCGGCTGTTGTCGCAGCGCTCGCAGCGCGCGGCATCACCAGCCCGTTTCCGATTCAGCAGATGGTTGTGCCCGAGGGCATCCGTGGCGGCGACATTCTCGCGAAGAGCCCGACTGGCTCCGGCAAGACGCTTTCGTTTGCCGTGCCGATTGTCGAGCGGCTCCACGCCGACGGCCCAACCCCGGCGGCACTGATCCTCGTTCCGACACGCGAGCTGTGCGTGCAGGTCGCTGAAGATTTCGAGTCGATCGGTGTGTCGCTCGGTCTGCGTTCAGCGGCCGTTTACGGCGGCGTGCCGCTCAAAGAGCAGGCCGATGCAGCCGCCGCAGCCCACGTTGTCGTCGCGACACCTGGCCGCCTTCAGGATCTGATGGACCGGCGCCTCGTCGACGTCGGGAACGTCCAGATTCTTGTGCTGGACGAGGCCGACCGCATGCTCGACATGGGATTCAAGCCGCAGGTCGACAAGATCCTGCGCCGCGTGCCGCAGGAGCGCCAGACGATGTTCTTCTCGGCAACGTTGCACGGTGAGGTCGGCGAGCTCGCTCAGCGCTACACGCACTTCCCGGCTCGCTTCGATGCCGAGATGCCCGAGGAGTTCCGCTCGGGCGAGGTGGAGCACCACTTCGTGTCGGTCACGACCGACAACAAGATCACGAAGCTTGTCGAGATCCTCGGCGGCTACGAGGGCTCGACGTTGATCTTCGTGCGAACGAAATCCGGTGCCGATCGTTTGGTCGAGAAGCTGAACAAGCACGGTGTGCAGGCTGTTTCGATTCATGGCGACAAGAACCAGACCCAGCGCGACAAGGCGCTTGAGAATTTCGACGCCGGCAAGGTGCGCGTGCTCGTTGCCACCGATGTCGCCGCCCGCGGACTCGACGTCGATCGCGTCACGCATGTCGTCAACTTCGATCCGCCGGACGAGGCCGCCAACTACACCCACCGCGTTGGACGCACGGGTCGCGCTGGCCGTAGCGGTACGGGCATCACGCTGGTGCTGCCCGACCAAGAAGCTGACGTCAGCCGGGTCGCGCGTCTGCAGGGCCACACCGACGCGTTCGAGGCTTCGGGCATGAAGAGCGCGCCGCCGCGTGTCGTCTACACCTCGCGCAAGGGACGTCGCTCGCGGTGGTAGATCGGCCGGGAATCTCGCGAGCGCTCGCGACGCTCGGCGGTGCTGTCGTGCTGGCGGCGAGCGGTGTGTTGCTCGCGGGGTGCGGCTCGTCGAGCGGTGGCGCGTCGTCGACGGTCGACACTGTTGCGACGCTGGCGCTCGACACGACTACGCCGTTGCCTGAGGCGGGGCTGTACACGCTCGGCGGAACCTGGCGCTGTTTGTCGACCCAAACGACGGTTCGCCGGGCCCCTTCGTCGATCATCTCGTCGAAGGCGGGCGGGCTGCTTGTCACGCGTCCAGAGGCGCTGCTCTATGTTGCGTTCAACGTGAACGAAGCCGACGCGAAACTGCAAGCCAGCAGGCTCAAGCACATCGCGGGCCTGCTCGATGGTGTCGGAACGGTTGCGATCCGCAAGAACGTTGTGTTCTGGACGAACGGCGACAAGCTCACGCCGGACGATCTGAACTTGATCGACAGCTGCCTGCAGTAGTCGCCTAAAGGGCGTCTAGCGGGCCGCAGAGCGCGCGACGTGGCCGCTGAGCGCTTTACTGGGCGTATGAACGGTGAGGCGATCGTTGCAATGGTCTCGGCACTCCTTGTCGCGGGATTTGTGTTGGCGCTGTTTGTGTGGGCGGCGATTCAGGACGGCGAGAAGCAAGGGGCGCTCGACGATCGGCTCAACCGGCCGTATCGCCGTTGGGTGACCCTGCACCGCCGACGCTGATCTCGTCGTTTACGCGGCGACGCCGAACGTCTTCTTCGATGCGTAGAGCGCGATGACGTCTCCTGCGGGCGCGATCGACACGTGGGTGACCGGCACGGCGCCATCCGTTTCGCGACGTCCTACGAGATCGGAGACGGGGTGGAGCATCACGACGGTGTCGGCGGGTGCGATCCGCATCTCGTCGGCGATAGCCTGGCGTGGCGAGGTGTCACCGACGTTTCCTGTCGCGCTGATGCCTTCGCGGCGGAGGACGTCGAGGCACTGGTCAAGCCGCGCGGCGGCGTTCGCACGTCCCTGGTCGATATCGCCGAAGAAGCGGCGAAGCCGGGTGGTGACGGCGGGAGCAACAACGTGAATGTCGTCGTCACTGGCCGCGCCAGCCGCCGTGAGAGCGGGGCGGAGCGAGTCGGAGGCGATGCCTTCATCGAGAACAACAAGGATGCGGTGACGCTCGGGTGAGGTGGTGACAGACATGGTGGGAGTCCTTTCGGTGGCGGAGATCGCATCTCATCGCGCCAGCGTGAACCGTCCATGAGGTCGGCCTGAACGTTCCCTAAGAACGCCGCAAAGAAAAAGCCCCGTTTCCGGGGCTTGCGAAGAGCTGCGGGACAAGGATTCGAACCTTGACTACCTGAGTCAGAGTCAGGCGTCCTACCGTTAGACGATCCCGCAAAGGTTGGTTGAAGCGGCGTAAGTGTAGCGCCAGCGCCGCGTGCTGCTCGCTGGTGACCCCTCATTCCCGAGGGAATCTCCACCTCCTCCGTCATCGTCGGCCCGACGAGCGGGTTGAGCGCTGCCGCGGCCTACTGGAACACGAAGGTCTTGTTGCCGTGAACGATCACACGGTCGTCGAGGTGCCAATCGACTGCTCGGCCGAGCACTGCACGTTCGATCTCGCGGCCGATCCGCTCAAGATCTTCGACACCATGGCGATGTGACACGCGGTCGACGTCTTGTTCGATGATCGGGCCCGCGTCGAGATCCTCCGTGACGTAGTGGGCGGTCGCCCCGATGATCTTCACGCCACGCTCCAGCGCCCGACGGTAGGGGTCGGCACCGACGAAAGCGGGCAGGAACGAGTGGTGGATGTTGATCACGGGGGCGCCGACGCGCGCCAGAAAATCGGCCGAGAGGATCTGCATGTATCGGGCGAGCACCACCAGGTCGACCTTGCCGGCGAGCTGATCGAGAATCGCGCGCTCCGCCTCGGGCTTCGTCTCCTTCGTCACCGGAATGTGGACGTAGGGGAGGCCAAACGACTCAACCATGTCGCGCAAGTCTGGGTGGTTCGAGATGACGACCGCAATATCGCCAGCGAGCTCTCCGCGGCGGCTGCGCCAGAGCAGGTCAAGCAGGCAGTGGTCGTAGCGCGATACGAGGATCGCAACACGACGGCGTTCGCTGCTGTACGAGAACTGCCAATCCATCGCGAACGGATCGCCGACCTCGTCACGGAATGCGTCTTCGAACGCGGCGATATCGGCCGCTGGATCTTCGAGGGAGAACTCCATGCGCATGAAGAACGTCCCGCCCGACGGATCGGTCGAATGCTGTGCCGAATCGATGATGTTCGCTCCCGCTGCGAAGAGAAACCGCGACACCGCGGCGACGATGCCCGCGCGGTCGGGGCACACGACGACGAGGCGCGCGACAAGACGCTCGGGCGATGAAGCTTCTACAGAGGACATCCGCCAAAACGGTACTGGCGGTGGCCACGAGAGGCCCCAGAGAACCGTCAGATGTCGAGTTCGTACAGCGGCACCAGGCGCTTCTCGGCCTCGGTGTCGATGTGGGCGACGACCTCGATGTAGC
>CAIWTI010000135.1 GCA_903915545.1 uncultured Actinomycetes bacterium
ACCGGCGCCTCAAGAAGCTCTCCGGGACGCTCGTCTTGATCTCGCTCGCCTCGCTTGTTGCGGTGCTTGCAATCGGGCCGGTGATCAACGGTGCCCGCCGCTGGATCTCGCTCGGGCCAGCCGCCTTCCAGCCGTCCGAGCTCGCGAAGCTCGCGCTCGTCATCTGGGCCGCCGCGTACCTCGCGCGCCATAAAGCCCCGCGAACCCTCAACGAACTCGTGCGTCCGATCGGTGCCCTCGCCGGCGTCTTCGCAATGCTCCTGCTCGTCGAACCGGACATGGGAACTGCGATCGCGCTGCTCGTCATGCTGAGCGGCGTCTTGCTCGTCGCAGGCACACCGATCCGCGTCCTCGGCGCCGCCATGGCAATCGCCGGCGCGCTCGGGACCGCAGCGATCTGGTTTGAGCCGTATCGCCGCGCCCGGTTCTTCGCATTCCTCCACCCCTGGCACGACGCCCAGGGGACCGGGTTCCAGATCGTCCAAGCGATGATCGGGATGGGCTCGGGTGGCTTCTTCGGCGTCGGTCTCGGCCAGGGCGTGCAGAAGATCTTCTACCTCCCCGAAGCGCCCACCGACATGATGCTCGCGAACATCGGCGAAGAGCTCGGGCTACTTGGCGTCACCTTGGTCGTTGGCGCCTACGTCCTCTTTGGGTGGGCCGGGTTCAAGGTTGCCCTCGCGTGCCGTGACCCGTTCGGCAAGTACCTCGCCTCCGGCATCACGGTGCTCGTCTGCGGGCAGGCAACGATCAACATCGCCGCCGTCATGAGCGTCGCCCCGCTCACCGGAATCCCGCTGCCGTTCCTGTCATACGGTGGCTCGAGCCTCGTGGTATTGCTCGCCGCAGTCGGGATCCTCCTTAACATCGCTCATCGTGGAACAGCCACACACACAGCTTCGGTTTCTGATCGCAGCCGGGGGGACAGCCGGACACGTCCTGCCAGCACTCGCGATCGCCGACGCGTTGCGCGCGCGGGGAGCGGACGTGACGTTCGCCGGGTCGCCGGATCGCGTCGAGGCACGGCTCGTTCCTGACGCTGGGTACGAGTTCGACGCCTTCCGTATCTCGGGGTTCCCGCGAAAACCGGGACTTCCGCTCGTGCGTGCGCTTGGACGTGCCGTAGCCGCACCAGCGGCGTGCACGGCGATCATTCGACGACGTCGCCCCGATGTAGTGCTCGGCGCTGGTGGGTACGTCGCCGGGCCGATGGTGCTCGCGGCATCGCTCTTACGGATCCCGACCGCGCTCACTGAAGCGGACGCCCACCTTGGCCTCGCCAACCGCCTCGCTGCCCCATTCGCGCGCCGGATATATCTCGCCTATCCCGTCGAGGGTCGGACGGGTGACCGGTACGAGGTTGTCGGTCGGCCGATTCCCGCCCGGGCGCGCCCAGTGCCGCAGGCTGAGGCGCGACAGCTGTTCGGGCTCCCACCAGACGGGCCGGTCGTGCTAGTTGCAGGTGCGCTCGCGGGCGCTTCGGCGCTCAACGACTTCGCCGTCGAGGCATTCGGGGCCGACGGTCCAGCCGTTCTCCACATCACCGGAGACCGCGACTTCGAGGCGATCCAGGCACGCGTGTCGCGGCCCGGATATCGCGTGATTGCGACGACCGACAAGATTGGTGCGGCCTACGCGGCAGCGAATCTCGCGATCACACGTGCCGGTAGCTCGGTCTGGGAGATTGCCGCCGCCGGAACCCCGGCGATCTTCGTGCCGTATCCGTACGCAACCGCCGATCACCAGGCAAAGAACGCGCAGCACTTCGTTCGCGCTGGCGGCGCGCTCATGGTGCGCGAAGCGGAGATCGCGACGGTGCCCGCGCTTGTCCACGAGCTGCTCGGTGACACCGCGCGACTGACTGCGATGCACGACGCGATGCTTACAGCGGCGCGACCTCAGGCAGCGGGTGTTGTCGCAGAAGGGCTGATCGAACTTGCCCGCGCTTAGCGGCCGCCGGCTGTGGTTTGTTGGGATTGGTGGCTCGGGGCTCTCCGCCTACGCCCAGCTTGCGCGGGCGTGGGGAGCGGACATTGGCGGTTGGGACAAAGTCACGACGCCGTATCTCGCAGGTCTCGGTGACGTTCGGGTTGAGATCGGGCCTGACCCGGCTGTGCCGGATGGCTGGGAGGCAATCGTCTCGAGCGCGTACCCCGGGGTTCCCGGGACGCCGCGCGCGGCGTTTCTGCGCGAACTCGTCCAGCTGCGCCGTTCAATCGTCGTCGCTGGCGCGCACGGAAAGGGCACGACGGCCGCGATGATCACGTACGTGCTCCGAGAACTCGGTCTCGACCCAGCGTGGCTGATCGGTTCGCCGGTGCCGCAGCTTGGCGCGAACGCAGGGGCGGGCGAGGGCTGGCTCGTCGTCGAGGGTGACGAATCTGACCGAACCGTGTTCGGGCTTCCGGCTGAAATCGCCGTGATTACGAATCTCGAGCTCGATCATCACACCGAGTTCCGCTCGCTTGCCGAGCTCGATGCGGCATTTGCCGCTTGGGCCGATGCCGCATCGCACGTGGTGCGCGACGCGGAGCCCTACGCTGGCGCGCTCGCAGTTCCGGGGGCGCACAACCGCGCGAACGCCGGGACCGCGTTGGCAGCACTCGAGCTGGCTGGTGTGCCGCGCTCCCAAGCAGAGCCTGTGCTGGGTCGGTTCACGGGGACGGGTCGCAGGTTCGAAGTCAGTGAGGTGGGCGACGTGACGATTGTCGACGATTACGGGCATCACCCAACCGAAGTTGCAGCCGCGATCGCCGCGGCGCGAGAGGCGTTCCCTGGACGTCGCATACGGGTGCTCTTTCAGCCTCACCTCTATTCCCGCACGCGGCATCTCGCCACCGAGTTCGGTGTCGCGCTTGCCCACGCAGACGACGTCGCCGTAACCGAGATCTACGCTGCACGGGAAGAGCCGCTCCCTGGCGTCGATGGCATGACGATTGCCCGCGCTGTCTCCGATGCGGGGAAGCTCCCGACATTCACGCCGACCGTTGAGTCGGGGGTGGCCTACCTGCTCTCGCGGGTGCGCTCAGGCGACGTGCTGCTCGTTGCTGGTGCCGGTGACGTCGATCGGGCCCCTGCGATGCTGCGCGCGCAGTTGGCGGCACGCCTGTGAGCGCCATACCAATGATTCGCGAGCGTGAGCCGCTCGCTCGCCACACGACGATCGGCACAGGCGGCGCGGCACTGCGCTACGCGGAGCCCGGCTCGATCGGGGAGCTCCACGCGATTCTCGCGCTCGCCGGTACCGAGGGATGGCCCGTCGAGGTGATCGGTCTTGGTTCGAATGTGCTCGTCCATGACGACGGTGTCGATGCTCTCGTCCTTCGTCTCGTAGGCGATCTCGCTGCCGTACGCATTGATGGCAAGTCGCTGCTTGCGGGCGGTGGGGCAACGAATGCCGTGTGTCTTCACCGAGCGCGCGACGCGGGGCTTGGCGGCTTTGAGTTCGCCTCGGCCATACCCGGGACCGCGGGCGGCGGAGTTCGCATGAACGCCGGAGCGTACGGAAGCGAGTGGCGTGACGTCATGCACTCGGCGGTGATCGTCGACGCAGAAGGGCCACGGGTGGTGACGGTGAGCGAACTCGACCTCTCCTATCGCCACTCCGGGTTGAAGCCGGGTGAGGTTGTCGCTGAAGTTCGGTACGAGCTCGTCCCGCGCGACCCGGCCGAGATTCGCGCAACTGCGTCGGACATGTTGGCCAAGCGGAAGGCGTCGCAGCCGACGAATAAGCGCACGTTCGGCAGTGTCTTCAAGAACCCGTCGGCGGAGCTTGGTGCGGGCCGGGCGATCGACGAGTGCGGACTCAAGGGTTTCGTGATCGGCGGCGCCGTGATCTCGCCGGTACACGCCAACTTCATTGAGAATGTCGGAGACGCGACGACCGCCGATGCGGTGGCGCTGATGGCAGAGGCACGACGCCGCGTGCACGAGCGGTTTGGTGAAACGCTCGAGCACGAAGTGCAATTTCTCGGGCCGATCGAACTGCCTCCGCTGTAGGGGTCGAGCTGCTCCCGCCGAATAGGTGGGGGTGACCGCACGACGGAGAGCGACGCGTACCGAGAAGCCTGCGCCTACTCGGCGTTCGCGTCCCCGGGGCGATTCGCGAGAGACGGTGTTCGCGCGCATTCCGCGGCGCCGGATCGGACTGTGGGTTCTCGTCTCGCTTCTGGCTTGCGGCGCTCTCTATTCGGTGGCGCGCTTCACCCCAATCTTTGACGTTTCGAAGATTGAGGTTGTCGGAGGAAGTGCCGACACACGGGAAGCAGTTGCGGCGGCGCTCGAGGGGGAGAGGGGTCGCAGCCTGCTCGCTGTGAATGGAAGCGATCTGATGTCTCGGCTCGCGGACGTTCCCGACGTCTTGGCGATCCACTTCGATCGCCGTTTCCCGAACACCCTCAAGGTGACTGTCACCCCGGAGCGTGCGGTGCTTGTTCTCCACGCGGGGAAGTCGGCCTGGCTGGTCTCGGCGCGCGCCCGCGTTCTACGCGAGATTCTCCACCCCCGGCTGAGCTCGCTGCCGAAGGCGTGGGTGCCAGCGAAGACGAGCATCGCGGTGGGGGCGACACTCCCCTTAAGCGGCGGCGGGCTTGCAGCCGCTGCGCTTGCTCCAGTTGCAGGTTCGGGGCTCAACGCGCACATCCGCATGGTCGATACGACGAAGAACGAGCTCTCGTTTGAACTCACGAATGGCCTGCACGTGCGTCTCGGAGATACCGGCGATCTCCGTCTGAAGTTGGCGATCGCGGGCCGTATCCTGCACACGATCGGAGCGCAGAGCGGGGACTCCTACATTGATGTGAGTGTCCCCGAGCGACCGGTCGTCGGATCCGCAAACTCTCAAGTCGCAAGTAAAGGTTGAGGTTTAGGATGGTCGAGAGCGGTGTTTTCTCGGTTGACAAGCCGTTCAACCCGCCGTACTCTGCGGCAAGAAAGGGACGCTCGACGGCCCCAGCCTTCACTACAGCTTTAGGTCGAGCGATATTCACATGAGAGATCTGTCCGGGAACTACCTCGCTGTAATCAAGGTCGTCGGTGTCGGCGGCGGCGGTACCAATGCGGTCAATCGCATGGTTGACGCTGGCCTCACGGGCGTCGAGTTTGTTGCGATCAACACCGATGCGCAGGCGCTCGTCGGTTGCGACGCGGACGTCAAGATCCACATCGGAGCGAAGGCAACGCGCGGTCTTGGCGCTGGCGCAGATCCGACGGTTGGCCATGCCGCCGCGATGGAGAGCCGCGACGAACTGAAGGAAGCCCTGAAGGGCGCGGACATGATCTTTGTGACGGCAGGCGAGGGTGGTGGCACCGGCACAGGTGCAGCACCGGTCGTCGCCGAGCTCGCACGTGAATTGGAAGCCCTCACGGTTGGTGTCGTCACCCGACCGTTCAGCTTCGAAGGTCGCCGTCGTTCGCAGCATGCCGAGCAGGGCATCAACGAGCTGGCCGACAAGGTCGACACCCTGATCGTGATCGAGAACGATCGCCTCCTGCAGGTCGTCGAGAAGCGCACGCCGCTCGCTGACGCCTTCAAGATGGCCGACGACATTCTTCGCCAGGGCATCCAGGGCATCACCGACCTGATCACGGTTCCGGGCATCGTCAACCTCGACTTCGCCGATGTGCGCACGATCATGCGTGACGCAGGTTCGGCGCTCATGGGCATCGGTATCTCGTCGGGCGAGAATCGCGCGACCGAGGCTGCGCGTACCGCGGTCAGTTCGCCGCTGCTTGAGTCGTCGATCGAGGGCGCCACGGGCATCCTGCTGAACATCACGGGCCCGTCTGACCTCGGACTCTTCGAAGTCAATGAGGCAGCTGAAGTTGTCACGAGTGCGGCCGACCAGAACGCAAACGTCATCTTCGGCGCCGTTATCGACGATGCTCGCAGCGACGAAGTCCGCGTGACGGTGATCGCAACGGGCTTCGGTGGTCAGCGTCGCAAGCGGACGCGGCCGACGTTCGAATCGGCTCCGGTTCCAGGTGGCCTTGGTCTGACGCGTCCGACCGACACCGCGTCGGATCTCGACGTGCCGTCGTTCTTGCGCGACTAGATCACCGCCAAAAACCTGGCGCTCGGCGCGGCCGTATACACGCATCCAAAACCCGCATCAGTTCACGGGTCATGACGACGTGAGCTGTCAGTAGGATTGCTTTGGTGGACGCCCTCCGCGGCACGCCTCTGTTCGACGCGCATGTCGCCGCTGGGGCGCGCGTCGTCCCTTTCGCCGGCTGGGAGATGCCCGTTCAGTACGAGGGCGTGATTGCCGAGCACAAGGCGGTGCGGACTGACGCAGGCGTCTTCGACGTCTCGCATATGGGCGAGATCGAGGTTGAAGGGCCGATGGCGAGCGACCTGCTGCAGCAGCTCCTCTCGAACGACATCACGAAGCTTTCGGTGGGTGACGCGCAGTACACGCTGCTCACGAACGATGAGGGCGGGATCATCGACGACCTCATCGCCTATCGCACGGGCGAGCACCGATACCTCCTCGTCGTGAACGCGTCGAACCGCGACGCTGACTACGCCTGGATCAAGGCACGTGAGATCACAGGGTCGGATGTGCGCGACGTTTCGGACGAGTACGCGCTGCTCGCGGTGCAAGGGCCAAATGCCCTCGCGAAAATCGGACTTGCGCCTGGTACCCCGTTTACGTGGGAGATGGGCTCGGTAGGCGGGGTCGAAGTGATGGTGAATCGCACGGGCTACACGGGCGAAGAGGGCGTCGAGCTTGCTTGCGCGCCC
>CAIWTI010000136.1 GCA_903915545.1 uncultured Actinomycetes bacterium
GCGCGCAGCTTCGCGTCGAAGAAGCACGTCGAAAAGTCGGAGCGTGTCTTGATGTTCGTTGAGTAGGCGCTCTTGCGGAGGGCGAGCACCATCTCGTCTGTGGCCGCGATCAGGGCATTGCGGATCACCTCGAAGGTGATCGGATCGATCCCGACTCGGTCAGTTCCGCCGGCCATCGCGCTCCTTTGTGGTCGAGGTGACGTCGACGGACAGGTCGTCGTGGAGAACGACGCCGTAGTCGCTCAGCGCGCCCTGGCGGCTGACCTTGCCATCGATTACGTCCTCGGCGACGTCTTGCGGGTCACGGTCGAGCGGGTTGCCCCAGCCGCCGCCACCTGCCATGTGATGGATGTAGGTGTCGCCTTCACCGATCGTCATTGAGAACATGGATGGGAGGCGGCGTTCGGTTCCGTCGGGCGAGACGAGGATGTTCGACGAGAGCGAGCCGGGCATTCCGCCCTGCAGGCCGTAGGGCGGATGAGCTGCTCGGTCGGAACGCACGATCAACGACGTCTCGGGTGTGAGGCAGCGCCAGGAGCGCTGGATCGCGAGTCCGCCACGGTAGAGGCCGGCACCGCCTGAGTCGGCCACAAGGCCGTAGCTCTCGACGAAGAGGGGGAACTCCGACTCGGCGACTTCGACCGGGATGTTCGCGGCCAGGCTTGCCGGGTTGGTCAGGCCGTCGTTGCCGTCGTTTTGGGGGGTCGCACCCCATGTCCCGACGACGAGCTCGTAGAAGATGAAGCGACCTGAGCCGTCGGGACGCTCGCCGCCGAAGACGGCCAGGGTGTTACCGCCTTCGCCAGCAGCCCCAACGCGCGCCGGAATCAGCTGTGCAAGCGCGCCCTGCACCGCGTCAAGCACGCGGAAGCCGGTGACACCACGCATCGACGACGCACCCGGCATCACGACCTCGGCAATCGTTCCAGGCTTCGTCAGCACGGTGATCGGGCGGAAGGCGCCGGAGGTGTTTGGCACCTCAACCTCGAGGGCGGCGCGGACTGCTTGGTAGACGCAGGCCTGCACGAACGAACGGGTGCTGTTGAGCGAGCCGCGCACCATCGGTGCCGATTCGGTGAGATCCGCGGTGACCTCGTCGCCGTGGATCGTGACCGTCGCGTGGATCTTCACGTCGCGGCGTTCGATGCCGTCGGAGTCGAGGTAGTCGGTGAAGCTCGCGGTGCCGTCGGGCCACGCCGCGATCTCCTGACGCACGAGCTTCTCGGTGTGTTCGATCAGTCCGTTCATCAGGTTGGCGAGACCGTCAATGCCGTACCGGGCGGCGAGTTCCTGAAGCGCGCGCTCGGCAACGGTTGTGGCTGCGATCTGGGCGGACATATCGCCGAGCGTCATCCGTGGGATGCGCACGTTCGCCTTGATCACCTCGAACACGGGCTCGACGGGTTCGCCCCGGTCGAAGAGGCGCAGCCAGGGAAGGCGAATGCCTTCCTGGAAGATCTCCGTGTTGTCGCAGGCGGCCGAGCCTGGCAGGCGACCGCCGACATCGCCGTGATGCGCGGTCGTGGTTGCGAAGCCGATCAGCGTCTCCTCGTAGAAGACGGGCCGGAAGATGAAGATGTCTTGCAGGTGGATGCCGCCGTCGAATGGGTCGTTCATCACGAAGACGTCGCCGGGGCGCATCTTGTCGCCCCACTTTGCGAGCAGATGATCCATTGCGACCGGCACAGACCCGAGGTGGAATGGGACGGTGACTGCCTGCGCGACGGTCTCACCGCGCGCGTCGCAGAGGGCGGCCGAGAAGTCCATGCCGTCGCGGACAACGGTCGAATGGGCGGTGCGGAAGATCGTCGTCGCCATCTCGTCGGCGATCGACGCGAGGGCGTTGCCGACGATCTGCATCGTTACCGGGTCGATCGCCGTGTTCTCGCTCATGGGCGCTCCAAGACGAGCGTCTCGGTCGTTGCATCCAGGCGTGCCGTCCAGCCGGGCCGGACAACGACCGTGGTGTCGTACTCGTCGATCAACATCGGGCCAGCCTGTGGTGTCTCGCCAATTGACGAGCGTGTGCGAACGGGTACGTCGATCCATTCGCCGCCAAGGAACGCCCGACGGGATTCGTCGCGGATCGGCGTCGTGTCGCCAACTTCGAGCCGATCGACGGCGTTCGACGGGCCGAGGCCTGCCAGGCGCAGTGCGCGGATCTCGATGGGCGAGTCGTCTTGACCTTTGACGCCGTAGAGCCGTTCGTGCTCGGCCTCGAAGCGGTCGATCAGCTCGTTGAGGAGCTCGCGCGTTACTCGCCCGTCGGGGAGCGTGACCTCGACCTCCCACGTCTGGCCGCCGTACCGGAGCTCAGCCGAGCGGATCCACTCTGGCGCTGCACCGTGTAGCTGGGGTGCAAGGCGCGTCTCGAGATCGGCAAAAACGTCAGTGATGAGCGTCGGATCAACGGTGCGGGCATCGAGGTGGCAGGTGAAGACGTCGTGGAACTCCGGTCGTGCAAAGAGCAGGCCGAGTGCGCTGAAGAGGCCCGCGAGTACGGGCACGAGCACCGTGCGACAGCCGAGCTCCTCTGCGAGGCCGACCGCATGCACGGGGCCTGCGCCGCCATAGGCGATCAGCGCAAACTCGCGTGGATCGCGACCTTTCTCGGAGGAGACCGACCGGAGCGCGCGCGTCATCCTGGAGTTCGCAATCGCGTGAATGCCGGCGGCGCCTTCCTGGAGTGACAGGCCAAGGGGTTCGGCGACGCGCCGGAGGGCCTGCTCGGCGAGCTCGCGTGAAATCGTGATCTGGCCGTCGGCGACAGCACCGGCGGGCATGTATCCGAGGTAGACGTTCGCGTCGGTGACGGCGGGCTCGGTGCCGCCGCGTCCGTAACACGCAGGGCCGGGGGATGCGCCTGCGCTGCGTGGGCCGACCTGTAGGCCGCCGGCTGTGTCGAGCCACGCCAGTGACCCGCCGCCAGCTCCGACCTCGGCGATATCGATCGTTGGAATACGCAGCAGCTCGCCCGAGCCACGCATCAGCCGGCTGCCAGCAGAGAGCGACCCACCCGCCTCATACTCACGTCCACGCGACACGGCGCCGTTCTCGATCAGCGACGCCTTGGCGGTCGTGCCGCCCATGTCGAAGGCGATCACGTTCGGATACCCGAGCCGCCGGGTCATGCCAAGCGCTGCAACAACCCCCGCCGCAGGGCCGGATTCAAGCGCGAGAACGGGTCGGTGGGTGGCATCTTCGGCGCTCATGACACCGCCAGAGCTCTGCATGATCGTCAGCGGAGCCTCGACACCCCCACGATCGAGGCCGCGACGAATGTCGGCGACGTACCGGCCCATCAGGGGCCGAACGTAGGCGTTGACCACCGTGGTTGCAGTGCGCTCGTACTCGCGCTGCTCGCGCAGGATCTCGCTTGAGAGGGAGATCGTGACGTCGGGAAGCTCCTCGGTGAGGATCGCGCCCGCCAGCTGTTCGTGCTCGGGGAAGCGATATGAGTGAAGGAAGCACACGGCGACCGATTCCACGCCGGCGTCGCGCATATGGGCAGCGAGCAGCCGAACCTCGGCGGGATCGAGCGCGGCAAGGATCTGGCCGTCGGCGGCAACCCGTTCGTGCGCTTCAAAGCGGAGTCGGCGTGGCACGAGAGGCGCCGGCTTCCGCCAGAACGAGTCGTACATGTGCGGAATGCGCAGGCGGCGGAGTTCGAGCACATCACGGAAGCCGTGTGTCGTGAGGAGGGCGGTCTTCGCGCCGCGATGCTCGAGCACTGCGTTCGTCGCGACCGTCGTTCCATGGACGACGCCGGTGACCGTTCGGCCGGGCGCCTGCATTCCCGCGACCGCTTCGACGACTGCTGCGTCGTAGTTCGGCGGGGTGGAGAGGAGCTTCCGAATCGTGGCGGAGCCATCCTGGGCCTGCAGGATCACGTCGGTGAACGTTCCTCCGACGTCGACTCCAATGCGGGCGTTGTGTTTTGGGTGGCTCATCCGGTAAGGTCGCGATATGAAATCGCAAATCGCGGCGCGAGCATAACAGGGGAAGGCGCAAAAGGTGAAGTCCGGACTTGAATTTGATCTTCCAGCCGAGCCGCTCGAGGCGATCGAGCCCATTGCGCGCGCCTCCGTCGAGCACCGCGTCGCCCAAACGCTCCGCGAAATGATCGTGACGGGGAAACTCCCTGCAGGCACGCCCCTCGTGCAGCGCGAACTTGCTGAGCGACTCGGCGTCTCTCAGACTCCGGTTCGGCTCGCGCTGATGGAGCTTGAGCGCGATGGACTCGTGGCGGTGGGTGAGACCGGCCGCGCGATTGTCAGCCGCCTCACCCGCGAAGACCTCGAGGAGCTGTACGCCGCTCGGTACGGCCTTGAAGGCCTCGCCGCGCGCGCCGGCGCTCCGCGCGTCACGAATGCCGACCTCGACGCGATGCGTGCCCTCCTCGACGATCTCGACAACTACGCCGCGGCGATGGCGGTCGACGACTATCTCAGCGCACGGTGGGATTTCCATTCGATCTGTTACCTCGCCTCGGGTCGCACCCGGCTTGTCGCCGAGGTCGAGCGTCTCTTCTGGCGCGGTGATCGCTACCACCGCCTCGTGCTCTCAAGCCCCGAGCGGTTCGGTCGCTCGGTCGGCAACTACCACGCGTTCTTCGAAGCGTGTGAAGCGCGCGATCCCGAGCGAGCCGAGGCTGTGGTGCAGGCCAGCATCCGGTGGGCGGTTTCAACTGCCGCCCCGACGTTGCCGTCGGAAGTGGAGGACATGGCGTAGTGAGCGGGGCGCGGGTGGGGGCAGACGTTGGCGGCACGTTCACTGACGTGATCCAGCTGGACCAGGACGGCCGTGTCTCGTTCACGAAGGTTCTCTCCACGCCTCCGAACTACGATCGTGCAGTCGTCGGCGCGGTCTCACAGCTTGCGGGTAATGACCCAACGGGTATCGCGGCGATCGTGCACGGCACGACAGTCGCAACGAACGCGGTGCTTGAACATCGCGGGGCGAAGACCGCGATCGTCACGACCGAAGGGTTCCGCGACCTTCTTGAGTTGCGGCGCATGCGGATGCCGCACCTCTACGACTACTTCTGGACGAAGCCGCCGACGCTCGTTGAACGGCATCTCCGGTTTGAGGTGCCCGAGCGGATGCTCGTCGATGGCACCGTTGCGACGGCGCTCGACGAAGATGCGGTGGTCGCCGTCGCAATGCGTCTGCGTCAAGCCGCTGTCGAGAGCGTCGCCGTGTGCCTGCTCCACGCGCACTTGCATCCAGCGCACGAACAGCGTGTAGGCGAGATCCTTCGGGCTGCCCTTCCCGACGTGCCGATCTCGCTCTCAAGCGAGATCTTGCGGGAGCAGCTCGAGTACGAGCGCACCGCGACGACGGTCGTCAACGCGTATGTGCGCCCACTGATGAGTAACTACGTGTCGCAGATCCGCTCGGGTCTCGATGCCGCCGGAATTGCCGCTCCCCTGTCGATCATGCAGAGCTCGGGCGGCGTGATGACCGACGACGACGCCTCGCGCCGACCGGTGTACGCCCTCGAATCCGGGCCGGCCGCGGGCGTCGTCGCGGCAGTTGCGCTTGCCGAGGCACTCGGCCACGAGAACGTGATCACGTTCGACATGGGGGGTACGACTGCCAAGGCATCGCTCGTTGAAGGCGGCCGCGTGTCGCGCAGCCTCGAGTACGAGGTTGGTGCCTCTCTCTCTGCGGGTTCGCGTCTGTTGAAGGGCAGCGGCGAGCTGATCCGGATTCCCACGATCGATATTGCCGAGATCGGTGCCGGCGGCGGTTCGATCGCATGGCTCGACGCGGCTGGCGGTCTCCACGTCGGCCCGCGGAGCGCGGGTGCTGCGCCCGGCCCTGCCTGTTACGGCCTTGGTGGCACCGAGCCGACCGTGACGGATGCGAACGTCTTCCTCGGGTACATCCCGACCGGCCCCCTCGCTTCAGGCGATCTCACCGTGTCACGTGACCTCGCCGAGGAGGCGCTCGGCCGTCTCGGCTCGGCGCTTGGCGTCTCGACGATCGAGGCCGCGCGCGGAATTCACGAGCTTGCGAACGCGGCCACGATGCGTGCGCTGCGTGCGGTATCGACCGAGAAGGGCCGCGATCCCGCCGACTTCGTCTTGCTTGCCTACGGCGGCTCGGGCCCCGTCCACGCGGCTGCTCTCGCTGCGTCGCTCGGCGTCAAGACGGCGGTCGTGCCGCCGCTCGCCGGCCTCTTCTCTGCTGCCGGGCTGCTCTTCGCGCGGCCTGAGTATCACGACGTGCGCTTCTGCAAGATCAGCGCGCAGGAGCCCGATCTCGCTGAGCTCGGCCGACTCGATGGTGAGATGCGCACCACCCTTGCACCGCTGATCCAAGGCGCTGAGCCCGAGTGGCAGCGGATCGCCGATGTTCGCTACCGCGGCCAGAACTGGAGCGTCCAGCTCGACTTCTCCGGTGACCTCACAACGGAGACGTGCAACGACCTCGTGCGCCGCTTCGAGGACGAGCACGAGCGGATGTACGGGACTCGTCTCGAGGAGGGCTCGCCGGTTGACATTCGGGCTGTCAGGCTTGTCGCGCTCGGCCCGGCTCAGCCTCCGTTCGCCCTCGCACGTGAGGCCGACCCGCGCGAAGCTCGTACGCGACTCGCCGACTTCGGTGCTGGCATTGGGACGATTGAGGCGCCCGTTCGGTCACGCGCGTCACTGCGCGGGGAGACCGTGATGGGGCCGCTGCTTGTCGACGAGTACGACACGACAGTGGTTGTGCCGCCGGGTTGGAGTGTCGCGTTCGACGAGCAGACCGAGGCGCTCGTTCTCACGCACATCGAGGTCGCGATTGAACCCGCGCCCGCCGAAGGTCATTCCGAGTCGATCGCATCACGCCTCGTCGCGAACGCCCTCGAGACCGCGGCTGACGAGATGGCGACAACGATCTTTCGCACGGCGCACTCGGCAATCGTGCGCGACGCGATGGACTACTCAGCCGCGCTCTGTAACGAGAAGGGCGAGACAGTCGCGCAAGCCGTAACGATCCCGCTGCAGCTTGGGTCGATTCCCTGCGCAATGCGATCACTCTTCGCGAAGTTCGGCGATCGGTTTGAGCCGGGTGACGTGTACGTCGTGAACGACCCGTTCGACGGTGCGAGCCACACCCCTGACGTGTTTGTTGCGAAGCCCGCGTTTGCCGAAGACGGCGCGCTGATCGGCTTCTCGGTGACGGTCGCGCATCACGGAGATCTCGGTGGTCGGGTCCCCGGAACCGCGGCCTGCGACTCGACTGAGGTCTTCCAAGAAGGGCTGCGGGTGCCGTGGCTCAAGCTGATCGATAAGGGCGAGCCCGTCGAGGCGCTGTGGGACATCTTCCGCGCGAACGTGCGCATCCCCCACGAGATGATCGGCGACCTTTCGGCGCAGGTTGCCGCCTGCAACATGGGTGAGCGGAGCCTGCAGGAGCTCGCCGTTCGCTACGGCCGCGGCACGCTGCAGGGCCTGATGGCGGGGCTGCTCGACCACACCGAGGCGCTCCTCCGCAAGGAGATCGCCAAGTGGCCCGACGGAACTGTCTCCTTTACCGACTACCTCGACTCCGACGGGATCGACGTCAACGAGGTGAAGTTCGTCGTCGACCTCACGGTTGAGGGTGATCACCTGATCGCCGACTTCTCCCGCTCCGACCCGATGGTGCGCGGGTCGCTGAACTGCACCCCGTCGTTTGCTGAGGCGGCCGTCTACCACACGATCATGGCCGCCTGCGAGGGCGACATCCCGTGCACCGGTGGCGCTACGCGGCCCGTGACGGTCGTGACGAAGCCCGGCACGGTCATGCACGTGCTGATGCCGGGCGCCTCATCGATGCGCGGGATCTCGGGCTACCGCGTCTCCGACGTGATGAATGGTGCCCTTGCCCAGATCATCCCTGACCGCGTCCCCGCTGCAGGCGAGGGCGGAAGCACGAATGCCTTCTTCACCGGCTACCAAGGTGGCGATCGCGCGTGGGTCTACAACGAGCTCGTCGTCGGTACGTGGGGCGGTCGCCCGATCGCCGACGGCAACGACGGACTCGCAAACCCGTGCGCCAGCATCGCGAATATCTCAATTGAGATCGCCGAAGCCGAGTGGCCGATCCGCATCGTCCGCTACGGACTCGTTCGTGACTCAGGTGGTGCTGGTCGGTTCCGTGGTGGCCTTGCGGTCGAGCGGATCTGGGAGGTACTCGTGCCCGACACAAACCTCCACGTCCGATCCGATCGGCAGATCCATCATCCTTACGGTCTCGACGGAGGTCATTCGGGTGCACCGTCAGCGAACACGATCGTTCGCACCGACGGTGGGGTGGAGAACGAGAAGCCGATGTTTGCTGGGCTGTTGCAGCCGGGCGATCGGTTCCACCATCGTCAAGCAGGTGGCGGTGGTCACGGCGATCCGCTCGACCGCGAGCCGATGGCCGTTGCGCGCGACGTGTTGAACGAGAAAGTCTCGGTGAGCGCGGCGCACGACCTCTATGGCGTCATCGTCGACCGCAAAGGCGCCGTCGATGAAGCAGCGACCGAAGAGCTTCGTCGCACCCGGCGTGGCGCGCATATCGGAGGGACAACGTGAGCAATCCCGGTTCGGCAATTGTCTGGTCGGCGAGCGGCGGAACGGCGCGGGTGATCACGGGGCTGGAACCGGCATATCCCGAGGCGTACGTGCTCGGCCCTGCGTACACGGTGGAGGTGGCGCCCGGTGACAACCTGGCGCTCCACCATGCGATCGCTCTCGCTCCGCCGGGCAGCGTTCTCGTAATCGGGAACGGCGCACAGGTGACTGCGCACCTTGGCGACATCTTGTCGCAGGCGTGCGCCGAACGTGGAATCCTCGGTGTCATCATCGACGGCGCGATTCGCGACCGCCCCGAGATCGTGAAGCAACAGTTCCCGGTCTTCCACGTTGGGACGTCGCCAGCAGGTCCCGCGAAAGACGGGCCGGGGTCGGTTGAAAAGCCCGTCACGGTGCGCGGCACGCGCGTTGCTCCGGGTGACATCGTCTGCGCCGACGCCGACGGAGTTGCCGTCGTTCCGGCCGGCGACTGGGAGCGCGTTCGTATCGCGATCGCCGCGCTTGAAGAGCGCGAAGCCGAGATTATGGCCCGCATCGCTGCGGGAGAAACGACTGTCGACATCTACGGCTTGAAGGAGCTCTCGTGAGGATCACTCGTATCGATGCAACCCCGTTGGCGATCCCGCTTGCCGAAGAGTTCCATTGGGCCGGCGGTACCCAGGTTGGCGCGAACCTCGTGCTGTTCACCGTTCATACCGACGAGGGGATCATTGGGTACGGCGACGCCGTGTGCGAAGACCCGCGCGCGATCGCGGTAACGGGTGAGCAGATGGCGCGCCAGCTCGTGGGCAAGCGGGTTGGCGACGTTGAGGCGATCCTCAAGTCGATTTGGACGGAGGGACGTTGGAAGATGTTCCCGCAGTTCGCAGGCTTCGCAATTGCGGGCATCGAGGTGGCGTGCTGGGATGCGCTCGGCCGTGGCCTCGGCGTCCCAAGCCGCGCGTTCTTTGGCGGCCAGGTGCAGCCGGAGCTCGACTACTTCGGCTTTCTCCAGGGCGACGAGCCCGCGAAGCTCGCCGCGGATGCGCGGAAGTACGCTGATGAGGGGTACCGCGTGATCTACCTCAAGGTCGGGCGTGGTGCTCGCGACGACGATGCATGTGTCGCGGCTGTCCGTGAGGCGATCGGCCCGGAACCGCTCCTGCGCATCGATCCGAATGAGGCCTGGGATTTGGCGACCGCTGTCGACCGGATCCGGCGTCTTGAGCAGTACGACCTTGACTGGGTCGAGCAGCCGACACCGTCGGGTGATGTCGACGGCCTCGCCCATGTGCGGCGCTCGGTCAACGTCAAGATTGCGGCCGATCAGTCGGTATTTACGACCGCCCAGCTGCGGCACGTTCTTCAGAAGGAAGCGGCCGACGTGATCGTCCAGGGCCCCCACGACGCGGGCGGCCTGCTGCGTTTCCGTCAGCAGGCGTTCATGACGGGCGCGCACGGGTTGAACATCAACCTGCATGCGTTCATGCAGAGCGAGATCGCGTTCTACGCGCACGCGCAGGTTGCCTCGACGATCCCGAACCTGACGGTCGGCAACCAGGTCATGCATCACCTGCTCGCTGAGCGGCTCACGCTTGGCGACGCCCCCGACGTGACCGGTGGTCGCTACCGGCTCAACAACCTGCCGGGGCATGGCTTTGACATCGACGAGGCGGCAGTCGCGCGCGCCCACGAGCGGTGGCAGAAGCAGGGTCACTACCAAACCGTCGAATCGGTGAACAAGAAGAAGGGCGAGGCATGAGCGGCTGGGATCCGAGCGGGCTGACCGTCTACATCGACGGGAAGTACGTGAGCGGGGCCGAGGCGACCGTGCCGATCTGGGATCACGGACTGCTCTATGGAGACGGCATTTTCGAGGGCATGCGCTGTTTCGACGGTGCGCTCTTTCGCCCGCACGATCACGTTGCGCGCCTTGGTCGCTCAGCACGCTCGCTTGGTCTGAACATGCCGCTTGGCCCCGACGAGATCGTTGAAGTGATCTGCGAGGTGATTCGTCGGTCAGAGTTGCGCGACGCGCATATTCGCCCGATGGTCACGCGCGGAGTTGGCATGCCCGGCATCGACCCGACACGCTGCCCCGATCAGACGATGATCGTCGCTGCATACCCGTTTCCGCCCCTCCTTGGTGACGCGCCGATCCGACTGCTCACGAGCTCGGTCGTCCGTAAGGCGCCACGGTCGGTGGGGGCTCACATCAAGTCGCTCAACTACCTCGACGGCGTCATTGCAAAGCGTCAGGCCAACGCCGCGGGAATGAACGACGCGATCATGCTCGACGCGCAAGGAGCGGTCGCCGAGTGCACGGGCGCCAACGTCTTCGCGTTCTTCGACGGTGTGCTCACAACGCCAACGACGCGCGCGGCGCTCCCCGGTATCACGCGCCGCACGATCATCGAACTCGCCGAGGAACAAGGCATCCCCGTCGAGGAGCGTGAGATCTACCCAATGGAGCTGTACCTCGCCGAAGGTGCCTTCATCACAGGTTCCGGGGCGGGAGTGGTCGCGATCGCTGAGATCGACGGCAACCCGATCCCAAGCACGGAGCACCCGCTGGTGCAGGCGCTGCGCGAGGGATATCGAGCACGGACGCGCGACCCGCGCTACATCGTCCCCGTGTACGGAGGCTGACAATGGCGAAAGGTGCAACAACGATCGTCGTCGGCGGCGGCATCATGGGCGCGACGACCCTCTGGGAACTCGCGAAGGGTGGCATGGACGCGCTGCTGCTTGAAGCGGGCGGCTTCGGGTTGGAGTCAACGGGCAAGTCCGCGGCAATCGTGCGGGGGCATTACTCGAATCCGCAGGTCGTTCGCATGGCGGTGCGCTCGCGTGACGCGCTAACGCGGCTCCCGGAGCTGACCGGTTGCGATCCGGTCTACACGAAGGTTGGCTGGCTCTTCCTCGTCGATGAGGCCGACACTGAGCTTGCGAAGCAGAACCGCGCAATGCAGATCGCCGAAGGGTCGCTGAGCGTCGAGGTCGACGATCTCGGCGAGATTGTTTCGGGGATCCGAACCGATGGGATCGCCTACGCCCTCTACGAATCTGAGTCGGGGTTCGCCGATCCTGTCGCGACGACTGAGGCCTACATCGCGGCGGCACGTCTCTTGGGTGCGCATGCGCAAGATCGCTCACCGGTGCAGGCCGTGATCGTCGAAGGTGGCCGGGTCAAGGGTGTTCGCGTGAACGGCGAAGTGCTTCCCTGCGAGAACGTCGTGCTCGCAGCTGGCGCGTGGACGCACAAGCTCACCGCGGGCTTCGGTCTTGAGCTTCCCGTCGAGATCACGCGGGAACAGGACGTCGTCTTCGACACGGGCGCCGAATCGACGATCCCGTGCTCGATCTCGGCTCAGATCGATCGCGTCTACATGCGGCCAGCGCCGGAATACGGACCGTCGGCGCTCCTGATCGGCCGTGGCTTTCCCAAGGATTACGAGAACGTTGAACCCGACGGCTACGACACGACCGTGTCCGATGCGTTTGAGGCCGATGTACGCAAGCGGCTCGTCGACCGGATCCCGCGCCTCGCCGGTGTGAAGAAGGTCGACGGCCGCGCAGGCCTTTATACGGTCACCCCCGACTGGCACCCGCTGCTCGGCCCGGTCGACGGTTTCGAAGGGGTGTATCTCGCCACCGGTGGCAGCGGTCACTGCTTCAAGCTCGGCCCCGCAATCGGGGAGCTCGTAGGCAACGCCATCCTCGGCAAGGCTGTCGACTATGCAGACGTCGGCAGCTTCTCTCTCTCGCGGTACGCCGAGGGCCGCGAATTCCGCTCGACCTACGGAGGCAATCGCGCATGATTCCCGACCTCGTCCTTCGTGGCGGCACGATCGCCGACGGCACCGGTCAGACCCCGTTCACCGGCGACGTCGCGATCTCCGACGGTCGAGTTGTTGCCGTCGGAGAGGTGCCTGATACGGGCGCACCGGAGCTCGACGTCTCGGGTCTCGTGGTTGCGCCCGGGTTCATCGACATTCACAGCCACTCCGATTACACGCTGCTCGTCGACCCGCGGGCGAAGAGCGCGATCTACCAAGGTGTCACGCTTGAGGTGATTGGGAACTGTGGCCATGGCTGCTTTCCCGTACGTGACGTGAAGCTCTCGCAGCAGGCGGTCTACGGCTACAGCGAGGACATTCCGATGACGTGGTCGAGTGCGGGCGGGTACTTCGAGCGCCTCGAGCAGGCGGGGCCTGCCGTCAACGTCTTGAGCCTCGTACCCAACGGACAGTTGCGCCTGTCGGTGCTTGGCGTTGCCGATCGTCCTGCCACCAAGACCGAGCTTGCCGAGATGACGTTCCTGCTCCGCGAATCACTTGCCGAAGGAGCGTGGGGCTACTCGACCGGTCTTGAGTACGCACCCGAGGCTGGCGCAAGCGAGGAGGAGCTCACCGCGCTCGCGCGAGCGAACCGCGCTGCCGGCGGGTGGTACGCGACGCACACCCGCAAGCGCGATGAGGGGGCGGCTGAGGCCGTCGCTGAAGCAATCCGGACGGCAGAGCGCGCCGACACCAAGCTGCAGGTCTCGCATCTTGTTCCCCGCAATGGGCTCGACGAGGCACGGCGCTGCGCCGAGCTTGTTGAGGCCGCTCGCGCCCGCGGCCTCGATGTGGAGTTCGACATGCACACGCGGACGTTTGGACTGACGCACCTCTTTGCGGCGCTGCCGGCGTGGGCGCTCTCGGCTCCGCCTGCCGAACTCGAGCAGATCCTCCGTGATCCGGCGAAGCGCGACCAGATGCGAGGGCACGAGAGCATCCTCAGCGCAGGCAAGGATTGGAGCCGGATTGTCCTCTTCGACAACCGCTTCTGGCCTGATCTCGCCCGGCGTGATCTCGGCTCGATCGCGGCCGAGCGCGGCCAAGATGTCTTCGACACGATCTACGACCTGTTGCTCGGCGCCCTTGAGGAGCCGCACAAGTTGATGGTGATCATCAACGCGTACTCCGAAGAGCAGCAGCGCGAGGCGTTCGCCCATCCGCTTTGTGTGCCGGGCTCGGACGCGACGACGATGGCCCCCGACGGTCCGCTCGCGGAGGCGTCTTTCCATGGCGCATATACGTGGGCGTCGTGGTTCTACCGCTTCATGGTGCGCGAAAACAAGCTCCTCTCGACCGCCGAGGCAGTACACAAGCTCACCGGCCAACCGGCCGCCCGGATCGGCCTGCGCGACCGCGGCCATCTCGAAGAAGGTGCGCGCGCAGACATCGCGATCTTCGATCCAAACCGTTTCTCGGAGACCGCAACGACCTTTGAGCCGAACCAGCTCGCCGAAGGGATGGTGCACGTCTTCGTCAACGGCGTGCACACGCTGCGCGATGGTGAGCTCACCGGCAATCGTGGTGGGATGGTCATTCGGCGGTGACCCGCTTCTCGGCCCACCTCTCAACGCTCTACGGTGAGCTCCCGCTTGTTGAACGGCCCGCGGCCGCGGCAGCTGCGGGGTTCAGCTGTGTCGATACGTGGTGGCCGGGCGATGACGTCGAAGCGTTCGCGATCGCCGTTCGCGCGGCCGGTGTCGCGGTGGTGTGCTTGAACATGAACGGTGGCGACCTCGCAGCCGGGGAGCGAGGCTTTCTGAACGTTCCTACGGCGCGTCGCGCGAACCTCGAGTCGTTCGCCGCCGCGGTTGACCTGGCCGCCACTGTCGAGGCGCCCTTCCTGAACGTGCTCGTTGGTCGGGCGGTGGCTGGAGTCAGCCTGTCGTCGCAGTGGGATATCGCTGTTGGGATGCTCCGTGAGCTCGCGGGGCACGCCGCACGTGCCGGCGTCACCATCGTGATCGAGCATCTGAACGACCAGGACGTACCTTCCGCACTCGTTTCGACACCGAAGGCAGCCGCTGGCCTTGTTGAAGCAGTCGGCTCCGACCACGTTCGCCTGCTCTACGACGCCTACCATGCGGCGATGGCAGGAATCGATCCCGTTCGCGATGTTGGCGCGTACGTTGGGCTGATCTCGCACGTGCAGTACGCGGATAGCCCCGGCCGTGGCGCGCCAGGTTCGGGAACTGTCGACCTCAGCGCCTTCCTCGCGTCGCTCGACGCCGCGCGTTACAGCGGCCAGGTCGGCCTCGAGTTCATTCCCTCTCCCTCTGGCGAACCGATTCGGCTTGAGTCGTTCGCCGCCGTCTACGACCGTTCGATTGGAGCAACGACGTGAAAGCCCTTGTTTGGTACGGCGAACGCAGCATTGCATTCGAAGAGATCGAGAAGCCCGAGGCGTTTCCGGGCGAAGTGCTCGTCGACGTTGAGCTCGCCGGCATCTGCGGCTCTGACCTGCACGGCTACCGAGGTCATCCCGGACCTCGCGTTCCGCCACTGATTCTTGGGCACGAGGTGGTTGTGCGGCGCGACGGGAAGCGGTACGCGATCTACCCGATCATCGGCTGCGGTGAGTGCGTCCATTGTCTCGCGGGTGACGACAACCTGTGTGGCTCCTGGAAGCTCATCGGTCTCCATCGAGCCGGCGTCTTCGCCGAGGTCGTGTCGACGCCTGAGAAGTGCTTGATCCCACTTCCGGAAGGGATCGATGCCCGTCGGGCAGTGCTGGCGGAGCCGCTCGCATGTTGCGTGGGTGCGATCGGCCCCGAGAATCTCGGCCCGGGCTCGAACGTGCTCGTGTTCGGCTGTGGCCCGATTGGTCTGCTCACGATCTATGCAGCGGCACGCAAGGGAGCACATGTGACAGCGATCGATCCCGTCGCAGCGCGTCTCGAGATTGCGAAGAAGCTTGGCGCTGCCGCGGTAGAGGTCGATGCGTCGAGGCTTCCGCAGGCGCACGCAAACGTGGCGATCGACGCAGCCGGTTTCGAGGCGACATGGCGGAGTGCGATCGATGCAGTCGAGAATGGCGGCTCGATCGTGATGGTTGGTCTCGGGAACGCCGAGGCGACCTTCCCGATGGCCCTGGTTGTCCGTCGGTCGATCCGGCTGCGCGGTCAGTTCGCATACTCGCGCGCCGAGTTCCAGGAAGCGATCGACATCCTCGCCGAAGGAGACCTCGACCTGTCGTGGCTTGACGACGCACCGCTCTCGGCCGGCGCCGAGGCTTTCGCGAATCTCACCGATCGCCCTGCGGAGTTCTCGAAGATCCTCTTGGATCCAGCGTCATGAGCGAGTCGCGCTTCCTCGTCACGGGCGCGCACGGATGCATCGGCGCCTGGGTCGTCCACGAGCTTGTCGAGGCAGGGCAGCCGGTCGTGACATTCGACCTCTCGACCGACGCACGGCGCGTGAAGCAGCTGCTTGGGCCCGAGCGTGCTGAGAGCGTGCCGCACGTCGCAGGCGATATCACCGACCTCGGCGAGCTTGAGCGGACGGTCGACGAGCACGGCGTGACGAACATCATCCATCTCGCCGCGCTGCAGGTGCCGTTCTGCCGTGCCGACCCACCGCTCGGCGCTCGCGTAAACGTTCTTGGCACCGTCAACATCTTTGAGGTCGCCAAGAAGCGGGAAGGTCTCGGTCCGATCGTCTACGCATCGTCGGTCGCAGCATTCGACGCGTACGAAGAAGGCGCTGAACCATCAATGAGCGCGCACCCGAGCACGATCTACGGCGTCTATAAGCGCGCGAACGAAGGCACAGCCTGGGTCTACGCCACCGAGAATGGGGTCGCGAGCGTTGGTCTGCGACCGCACACCGTGTACGGCGTCGGTCGCGACCAGGGCCTCACGTCGGCCCCAACCACGGCGATGCTGGCCGCTGCAGCGGGCGTTCCGTTCACGATCCCGTACGGCGGCCGCAGTGAGTTCCAGTTCGGCCGCGACGTCGCGCAGTGCTTTATCGCGGCGAGCGTTGCCAACGCCACAGGATCGACCGTGCATAACCTCCCCGGCGTTGCCGTGTCGATGGATGATGTTGTCGACGCGATCGGGATCGTGGCACCGGGCGCTGACGTGCGTTTCGAGGGTGCTCCGTTGCCGTTCCCCGAGGAGGTCGACAGCACCTCCTTCACCGAACTTGCTGGGCCGGTCCCGACAACGCCATTCGCTGACGGCGTTGCCGCTACCGTCGAGCGCTTCCGTGAACTTCTAACCCTGGGTCTTGTAACGGCCCCAACTGCGTAGGAAGGCAGGTACCGAGTGAGTAATAGTTCCGTTCGGGATAGCTGGGAGGCGCAGTTTGGCCGCCGCGACCCGAAGATCATCTGCATCGGGTTGAACTACGACGACCACGCCGGCGAGTCCGGGATGGAGTTGCCGAAGGCGCCGCTCATGTTCTCGAAGTTCGCGAACACGCTGATCGGCGACGGCGACGCAATCGTGCTCCCGCCGAACATCGGCCATGTCGATGCTGAGGCCGAGATGGCGCTCGTGATCGGCAAGACAGCATCACACGTCTCGCAGGACGACGCGTTCGACTACATCGCGGGTTACACCTGTGCGAATGACGTCAGCGCACGCGATGCGCAGTTCGGCGA
>CAIWTI010000137.1 GCA_903915545.1 uncultured Actinomycetes bacterium
CCGGTGCGCGTCAATGTCCTCTCGGGCGTCGTCGCGACGGTCTTCATGGTCAGCGCGATCGCGTTCTTCCACAGCGGGGCCGACGCGACTTTCCAGGTAGTGCTTGATATCGCGGTCTCAACGACGCTGCTGAGCTACATCCTGATCTTTCCGTCTGTGGTCATGCTCCGTCGCAAATACCCGGATATCCACCGGCCGTTCCGGATCCCGTTCGGCAACGTTGGGTTGTACATCTCAACGGGCCTGATCATGTTCTGGATCGTGCTCGGCTCGTGGGTCGGGGTGTTCCCCGGCACGCTCGACCGGCTGTTTGGGCTCTCGTACAACTTCAAGGACAACTGGGGTGTGTCGCAGCTCAAGTTCGAGACCTACACGCTCGGCACGCTCGGTGTGATCCTCGTCGTCGGTGTGGCCGGTTACCTCTCGTCAGCGGGTGTCCGGAACCAGTCTGCGTCGATCTCGATCGAAGATCCCGACGAGGGCCTCCCCGAACCTCCGCCAAGCTACTAGGTGCCAGGCTGGCTCCTCTGGGGACTGTTCGCCGCCGCACTCGGTGTCGGAGAACTCCTCACGCCGGGGCTCTTTGTCCTTGGACCGCTGGCGTTTGTTGCCGTCGCGGCCGCCGTTGTTGCGGCGAGTGGCGGCGGCTGGCTTGCCGGCCTGCTCGTGTTCGCAGTCGGCGGAGTCGGCTCGATAGCGCTGCTGCGACCGATTGCGCGACGCCATCTCCAGATGCCGCCGGCAATCCGAACGGGGGCCGCACGGCTCGTCGGCGGTGAAGGCCTCGTTGTAGAAAGGGTTGACGCAGAGAACGGACGCGTCAAACTCGGCGGTGAAGTGTGGAGTGCTCGTACGCTCGACCCGAACGACGTGATCGAACCCGGCACAACGGTGCACGTTGCCGAAATCGACGGGGCGACCGCGGTCATCTACGAATAGGAGAAGGTATGACCTCGCTCATCGTTGTTGCCGTAGTGATCGTGCTGGTGCTCGTGATGCTCGCTCGAACCGTCCGGATCGTTCCGCAGGCGCGAGCTGGTGTCGTCGAGCGGCTCGGTCGCTACTCGCGAACGCTCAACCCGGGTCTCGCGATCATCATCCCGTTCGTTGATCGCCTCCGCCCACTGATCGACCTGCGCGAAACAGTCGTGTCGTTCGCGCCGCAGCCCGTGATCACCGAGGACAACCTGGTTGTATCGATCGACTCCGTCATCTACTTCCAGGTCACCGACGCGCGCGCTGCCACCTACGAGATTGCGAACTACATTCAGGCGATCGAGCAGCTGACGGTGACGACCCTCCGCAACGTGATCGGTGGCATGGCGCTCGAGAAGACACTCACCTCACGCGACGACATCAACACGCAGCTGCGCGGGGTTCTCGACGAGGCGACCGGCAAGTGGGGCATTCGCGTCAACCGCGTTGAGCTGAAGGCGATCGATCCGCCACTCTCGATTCAAGAGACGATGGAGAAGCAGATGCGCGCCGACCGCGAAAAGCGCGCCGCCGTCCTCACTGCAGAGGGTGTGAAGCAGTCACAGATTCTGACCGCCGAGGGCGAAAAGCAAGCAGCGATTCTCACTGCGGAAGGGCAGCGCCAAGCATCGATCCTGAGAGCTGAAGGCGAGGCGAAGGCGATCGAGACGGTCTTCAAGGCGATCCATGAGGGCAACCCCGATCCGCAGCTGCTCGCGTATCAGTACCTCCAGACCCTGCCGCAGATCGCGGCGGGTGAGGCAAGCAAGCTGTGGATCATCCCGAGCGAGATCACAGCCGCGATTGGCAAGCTTGGCGATATCGGGAAGCCGAAGGAGTAGCTGCGGTCGTCGGCCTCGCCGAGGCCACCTAGACTCAGTGGTGTGAAGGTTCGCTTTGCACCCAGCCCAACTGGCTCGCTCCACATTGGCAACGCGCTGGGTGCGGTGGCCAACCGTAACTTCGGCGGAACGTTCCTACTACGGATCGACGACACCGATCCGGCGCGCAACTTGCCCGGCGGCGAGGAGGCGATCCTCACCGACCTTGCGTGGCTCGGCGTTACGTGGGACGAAGGCCCCGTTCGCCAGAGCGACCGTGGAGATCGGTACCGCGAGGTCGCGGCGAACCTGCCCGACCGGTTCCAGGGCATTCAGCTCCTGCGCCCAGACGGCAGCGCGACCTACCACCTGGCGAGCGTCGTCGACGACATCGACTTCGGCATCACGCATGTCATTCGCGGCAACGACCATCGGCCTAACGAGCACCTCCATCGGGCACTCACTGAAGCGATCGGCGGTACCCCGCCCGAGTACATCCACTACGGGCTTGTTCTGGGTGCCGACGGGAAGAAGATCTCGAAGCGCGCCGACGGTGCCTCGGTCGCCTCGCTGCGCGACGAGGGGATCCCGGCCGAAGCTGTGCGCGCCTACCTCAACGAGCTCGGGATTCCGAAGCACGACATTCAGCTTGACCTGGCGCGTATTCAGTCACTCGCAGTCGAGGTGCTCGGGGGTCTCTCTGACGACGAGCTGACTTCGCGCGTTGGCGTCCCGATCGACGTCGCACCCGCGCTCCGTGGCGCGCGCACGCTCGTCGAGGCTCGAGCGTTTGCCGACGCGATCCTTGCAGTCCCCGATGTCTCGCTCCCAGAGGAACGACCGACGCTTGAGCGCTTCCGCGAGCTGCGCATTGGCGCGAGCGCGACGTTGTCGAAGGACGACGCAAAGGCGATCGTCCGCGAGGTGAAGGCGGTGGGCGGTAACCTGCGGGCGCTCCGTCGGGCGCTGACGGGGCACGAGAGCGGGCCCGAACTGTGGTCGGTGATTGCGGCCCTCTCCTCGGATGAAGCGCTGCGGAGGATCGATGCGGCTCTTTGACACCTACTCGAAATCGCTCGTGGAGCTTCCGGCGCAGCCCGGGCCTGTCCGCATGTACTTCTGCGGGCCAACCGTCTACGCGCGCGCCCACGTTGGGAACGCGCGGCCGTTTGTGATCGGGATGTGGCTGCGTGCCTGGCTGCGCGAGACCGGCTACCAGGCGGTGCTCGTCCACAACATCACTGACGTCAACGACAAGATCTACGACGCAGCTCCCGGCGCTTCTGCGGCGCTCGCCGCGCAGGCGACGCGGTGGTATCTCGATGACACCGCCGGCTTTGGCCTTGGGATGCCTGACCACATGCCGAAGGTCACCGAGATGGTTCCCGAGATCGTCGCGTTCATCGAAGAGCTCGTCGAGAAGGGCTACGCCTACGCCGTCGGCGGCGACGTCTACTTCCGCGTTGCGCAGTTCGCCGAGTACGGCCGCCTCTCCGGGCAGCGCCCGGATCAGGTCGAGGAGCAGGAGCCGAACGCGCTGAAGGAAGATCCGCGCGACTTCGCGCTCTGGAAGGGCACGAAGCTTGGCGAGGACACGTCGTGGCCCTCGCCGTGGGGAGACGGGCGACCGGGTTGGCACATCGAGTGCTCGGCGATGGCGGAGGAGCTGCTCGGCGAGAGCTTCGAGATTCATGGTGGCGGGCTCGACCTCGTGTTCCCGCATCACGAGAACGAGCTTGCGCAGTCGCGGGCCCTCGGCCACGGCTTCGCCGGGATCTGGGCGCACAACGGGATGCTGCGGTTCACCGGCGAGAAGATGTCGAAGTCGCTCGGGAACGTCCTCACGATCAACGAGGCGCTCGAGACCTGGGGTCGCGAGACGCTGCTGCTCTTCTTCCTCTCGGGGCATTGGCGCAAGCCGATCGACTTCTCGACCGAGACCCTCGAGCAGGCCGCCGCGCGCGCCGAGACATTCCGCAACGCGCTGCGCCTCGAGGATTCGGGTGACGAGACCGGGTGGGAGGCGTTCGCCTCCGCGCTCGACGACGACTTCGATACGCCGCGGGCGCTCGCCGTGCTGCACGAATGGGCGTCGGCACGCAAGCTTGGGTTGCTGCGCCGCGGCCTTGGGGTGTTCTCGCTCGGGTCGCTCGGCGAGGATGCCGAGGCGCCGGCCGAGATCACCGCACTCGCCGAAGCGCGCGTCGCCGCGCGTGGCGCGAAAGACTTTGCCGAGGCCGACCGGCTCCGCGACGAGATTGCCGCTGCTGGCTGGGAGATGCGCGACGAGGCGGGCGGGTACTCGCTCGTGCCGAAGCGATGAGCGCCGAGATCGTCTACGGCCGGCGTGCTGTTCGTGAGGCGCTGCGCGGCCGCCGCGAGGTGTTCGAGGTCTGGGCGACCGATCGCGCTATCGCCTCGGAAGAGTGGCTAGAGGCCGCCCGTCCGAAGCTGAAGAACGAGCGCGATCTCGGAGAATTGGCTGAAACACGGGATCACCAGGGCGTTGTTGCCCGTGTGGCGCCGTTTCCGTACGCCGATGCCTACGAGCTCGCGAAGGCCGAGAAGCCGCTGCTCGCTGTGCTCGACCGAGTCACCGACCCACGCAACCTCGGCGCCGTGTGTCGTGCGGCCGAGGGTGCGGGAGCAACAGGGATTGTCGTGCCCGCGCATGGTTCGGCGGTTGTGACGCCTGCGGTCGCACGTGCGTCGGCCGGTGCGGTTGAGCACCTTCCTATCGCCGTCGTCACAAACCTGGCCCGCTACCTCGAGGACGTAAAGGGCAACAGCGTCTGGGTCTACGGCGCTGCAGGCGAAGCGAAGCAATCGATGTGGGAGACCGATCTCTCGGGCGGCACGGTGCTCGTCTTCGGTGCCGAAGGGAAGGGACTGCGGCCGCTCGTTCGCCGCACGTGCGACATCCTCGTCTCGATTCCGCTGCTCGGCGAAGTTGAGTCGTTGAACGTCAGCGTTGCCGCTGCCGTGATGCTCTACGAAGCGCGACGCCAGCGAGCGGCGGCAGGCTGAGCGGCGGGAGAGCGAGTGCCTGACGCGACGCTCTACCTGTTCGACGGTTACAACCTGCTGCACGCCGGGCCCTACGCCGATCGGCGCGAACTCGTCGACGTTCTCGCGAGCTACGTCGCCACCCAAGGGGCACGCGGCATCCTCGTCTTCGACGGGGTGGGGACGGATGTTGATCTCGGCCCGCTCGCAGTGCGCTTTGCGCCCGACGCCGACACGATGCTCGAGCGCCTCGCAGCCGAGAATCGCCGCACGACGCGGGTGCTCCTGATCTCCTCCGACGCGACCGTCAACGACACGGCTGGCATTCAGGTGAAGAAGCTCTCGTCGCAGACGTTCTTCCGCGATCTCGAGTTGCCGGTGCATCGCGACGAGAAGCCTGCGGGCTTGACCGGGCGCCTTGATGAGGCGACCCGCGCAAAGCTCGAAAAGCTGCGCCGCGGCAAGTAGACAGCCTTCGTTCGCGTGGGCAAAGCGGCATTCGCTGCACCATCCGTGTGCCCCGCTGAGCCCTGCAAACAGGGGGAATCCACAGTACAGGTCCAGGCGTAAAAGGTCCAGTGCAAGTTCAACTTGTATTCAGATGGGACCACTGCTAAATTCACCTCAAGTTCAGGGTGAGAGTTGAGCCAGGAAGGTCGACGCTCTCGCGCAACAAAACGCCAGCAAACGAAGGGATTCTCGTGGCAGTAGCACGCCAGGCGACAGCCGTACCAAAGAGCCCACAGAAGATTGCACGCGAACTGGAGGATCTCCAGCTCGTCATCAAGGCTCGCAACGGCAGCACCGAGGCGATGGATGCCCTCATCCGGCGCTACACGTCCTTCGTGCGTCTCAAGTCGAGCTCGTACTTCCTTGTCGGTGGCGATAGCGACGACCTGATCCAAGAGGGCCTGATCGGCCTCTACAAGGCTGTCCGCGATTTCCGCTCCGACCAGGGCACAACCTTCCGCTCCTTTGCTGAGCTGTGTGTGACGCGCCAGATCATCACGGCGATCAAGAC
>CAIWTI010000138.1 GCA_903915545.1 uncultured Actinomycetes bacterium
GCCGTACACACGATCACGCGCGAGAACACCGGTGCGAATATCGGCTACCGCCTGCCGATCGTCCACTGGGAGTTCATCCCGGATTGGGATGGCCTCGACGTCAAGTGCGTCCCCAAGGGATCGGGTTCCGAGAACATGAGCTTCCTGAAGATGTGCATTCCCGCCGATGGCGTGAAGGGCATCAAGCAGTTCGTACTCGAATCGATCGTCGGTGCCGGCGGCAAGCCGTGCCCGCCAGGGATCGTCGGCGTCGGGATCGGCGGCTCGGCAGACTACGCGATGCATCTTGCGAAGGAAGCAATCATGCGGCCGATCGGCACGCGCAACGGCGATCCGCTCGTCGCGCAGCTTGAGGACGAGCTCTACGGTCTGCTCAACGAAACCGGTATCGGGCCAATGGGGCTCGGGGGCGATGTCACCGTCCTGCAGTGCCACATCGAGCATGCCGACACCCACATGACGCTCAACCCTGTTGCCGTCAACTACCAGTGCTGGGCCGCACGTCGTGCGAGCGCCCACATTGGCCCTGACGGCTCCATCGACTACGACCGGGAGTTCTAGAGATGGCATCGCATACCGTCACGTTCCCGATCACCGATCCGCAGGAGATCCTCAAGCTGCGCGCGGGCGACGAGGTCACCGTCCAGGGCCACATCATCGGCATCCGCGACCGGACGCAGATCCGCATCTTCGACCAGGGTGTTCCTCCGCCGATGGATCTCTCGGGGGCGTTCCTGCTGCACACCGCACCGAACGTCCGCAAGCTCGGCCCGGGCAAGTACGAGAAGATCTGCATCGGCACCACAACGAGCGCACGCATGGTGCGGTTCACCGAGGGCCTCGGTGCGCAGTACGGCGTTCGTGCGATCTGCGGCAAGGGTGGCTTCCCCGATGAGGCGATCGAGCCAATGCAACGGCTCGGGATGGTCTACTTCGCGATCGTTGGCGGCGCGGCCGCACTCGAGACGACCCAGATCGAAGAGATCGAGGAGGTGCTGTGGGAGGAGCTGATGCCCGAGTGCCTCTGGAAGTTCCGCGTCAAGGACTTCGGCCCACTGACGGTTGGCATCGACGCGCACGGCAACTCGCTCTACCACGACGTGCAGGCCGCGGCTCAGGAAAAGCTGAAGGAGCTCTATGCCCGTCTATAGCGCCGCCGCGAGCCACGGCTTTGATCTGGGCATCACGCGCGCAGGTGGCCTGACCCACGTCATCGACAAGGGTCTCGGGCCCCGCGGCTGGGCTGACGTGCTCGAAACGAGTGGGCCGTACATCGACATCGTCAAGTTCGGCTGGGGCACCTCGTACGTCACGCCAAACCTGAAGGCCAAGATAGACGTGCTCAAGGAGAAGCGCATCGTGATCGGCGGCACGTTCTTTGAGGTCGTCTACGCGATGAATCGCCTCGACGACTACAAGCGCTGGCTCTCGAGCCTTGGCCTGACGCACGTCGAGATCTCCGACGGCACGATCGACATTCCCCGCGAGCGCAAGCTTGAGCTGATCGCCGATTTCGCCCGGGATTTCACGGTGCTCTCTGAGGTCGGCTCAAAGGACGCAGCCGTTGAGTTTGAGACGCACGAGTGGGTGCAGTGGATCAAGGAAGAGAAGGCTGCTGGTGCTTGGAAGGTGATCACCGAGTCGCGCGAAGGCGGCACCGCTGGACTGTTCCAGTCGTCGGGCGAGATGCGCACGGGACTTGTCGGCGAGATCGCCAACGAGATCGACTTTCGCGACCTCGTCTGGGAGGCGCCGACCAAGGCGAGCCAGGTCTGGTTCATCAAGCAGTTCGGGCCCGAGGTCAACCTCGGCAACATCCCGCCCGACGAGGTCATCCCGCTCGAAACGCTCCGGCTGGGGCTTCGCGGCGACACGTTGAAGGAGGTGCTCCTTGGCAGCAACGCTTCCTGAGCGCGACTGGGAGACAGCGTCGGCTGAAGAGATCGTCGCGGCGTTCCTCGAGACGTTTCCCGGCCAGGTTTCGCTTGCCTGCTCGTTCCAGAAGGAAGAGGCAGTTTTGCTCGACATGCTCCTTACGCTCGAACCAAAGGCTCGCGTGTTCGCGCTCGATACCCATCTGCTCTTCCCCGAGACCTACGCCGTGTGGCGTGAGGTCGAGCAGCGGTACAAGACAAAGATTGAGGTGTACGAGGGCCCGTCGCTCGGCCGCCAGATCGCGACCCACGGTGACGCACTTTGGGCATCGAACCCAACGCTCTGCTGCGCGATTCGTAAGGTGGAGCCACTCGGCCGCGCGCTCGCCGATCTCGACGGATGGATCACCGGCCTGCGCCGTGACCAGTCACCGACGCGCGCGAACGCGCCCAAGGTCGGCTGGGATGAGCAGCACGAGCTGTGGAAGGCCAATCCGCTCGCCGACTGGGATGACGCCCGTTGCTGGGAGTACCTCCGGGCGCGCGAGCTGCCGTACAACGAACTGCACGACAAGGGGTACGCCTCGATCGGCTGTATCCATTGCACGAATCCGGGCGAGGGTCGCGAGGGCCGCTGGGCTGGCCTCGATAAGACCGAGTGCGGTCTTCACGTCGACGAGCCCGCGGAGGTGACCGCGTGAGCGGATTTGTGTTGTGGTTGACCGGCCTCTCGGGTGCCGGCAAGTCGACCGTTGCGGGCCTTGTCGCCAGCGAGCTTGAAGCGCGCGGCGTGACCGTCGAGCGGCTTGACGGCGATGTGGTGCGCGAGCATCTCTCGAAGGGCCTTGGCTTCTCGAAGGAAGATCGCGACCTAAACATCGAGCGCATCGGCTGGGTTGCATCGCGCGTTGCGCGAGCGGGCGGAGGCGTCGTGGTCTCGGCGATCTCGCCGTACGCGGCCGCTCGACGGAAGGCCCGAGCCCTTGCCGAAGATCACGCGCCGTTCATCGAGGTGTACGTAGCCACGTCGATCGAGGAGTGTGCGCGCCGCGATCCGAAGGGTCTCTACGCCAAGGCGTTTGCGGGCGAGATTCCAGAGTTCACTGGCGTGTCCGACCCGTACGAAGCTCCCGAAAATGCAGAGATCGTCTTGACGACCGAAGGCCGCTCTCCGGAAGAGGCAGCCGCAATCGTCCTTGACTATCTCGTCGCAAACGACCTGCTCGACACTGCGGAGGTGACGGCATGACCGCCTTGACCCAGCCCCACGTGCTCTCCCATCTGGATGAGCTTGAGGCCGAGGCGATCCACATCATTCGCGAGATCGCGGCTGAACGTGAGCGTCCCGTCCTTCTGTTCTCCGGTGGTAAAGACTCGATCGTCCTGCTTCGCCTCGCCGAGAAGGCGTTCCATCCCGGCAAGTTCCCTTTCCCGGTGATGCACGTCGATACGGGGCACAACTTCCCCGAGGTGGTCGAGTACCGCGACCGTCGCGTCGCCGAGCTCGGCGAGCGGCTGATCGTCGCGAGCGTCCAGGAGTCGATCGACAAGGGACGTGCGGTGGAGCAGACGGGGCCACGCGCCTCGCGCAACCAGTTGCAGACCGTCACGTTGCTCGATGCGATCCAGGAGCATCAGTTTGACGCCGCGATGGGTGGTGCTCGCCGCGATGAGGAGAAGGCTCGCGCGAAGGAGCGCATCTTCAGCTTCCGCGACGACTTCGGCCAGTGGAATCCGCGGGCGCAGCGTCCTGAGTTGTGGAACCTCTACAACGCGTGCATCCGGAAGGGCGAGCAGATCCGGGTGTTCCCGATCTCGAACTGGACGGAGCTCGACGTGTGGCAGTACGTCGCGCGTGAGAACCTTGAGCTGCCGTCGATCTACTTCTCGCACAAGCGCGAGGTCTTTCGTCGCGACAACATGCTCTACGCCGTTTCTCCCTATGTGGAGCGGCTTCCTGGCGAAGACCCATTCGAAATCGACGTGCGTTTCCGCACCGTCGGCGACATGACCTGCACCGGTGGGGTGGAGTCGACGGCCTCGTCGATCGATCAGGTCGTTGCCGAGATCGCAGCAACCCGTATTACCGAGCGTGGCGAGACCCGCGCCGACGACCGTGTTTCCGAAGCAGCAATGGAGGACCGCAAGCGTGTCGGCTATTTCTGATCCGATCTCTGAGGAGATGATGCAGGCGGAGCTCCTGCGCCTCGTAACCGCTGGCTCCGTCGATGACGGGAAGTCGACCTTGATTGGTCGACTGCTCTACGACACCAAGCAGATCCTCGCTGACCAGATGGAGGCGATCGAGGAGACCTCCCAGCGCCGCGGTGACGGCTACGTCAACCTCGCGCTCCTCACCGACGGCCTGCGCGCCGAGCGCGAGCAGGGCATCACGATTGACGTCGCGTACCGCTCGTTCGTGACACCACGTCGTCGCTTCCAGCTTGCCGACGCTCCGGGTCACGTCCAGTACACGCGCAATATGGTCACCGGTGCCTCGACCGCCCACGTCGCGGTGATCCTCGTTGATGCACGCAACGGTGTTGTCGAGCAGACGCGTCGCCACAGCTACATCGCTGCGATGCTCGAGATCCCGCACATCGTTGTTGCGGTGAACAAGATGGATCTCGTCGACTTCTCGCCGGAGCGGTTTGCCGAGATCGAGGCTGATCTGCGCGAACTCGCCGACGCGCTTGGGCTGCACGACATGCGGGCGATCCCGATGTCTGCGCTCCGTGGCGACAACGTCGTCGAAGCAGGAGACGGCATGCCGTGGTGGACGGGACCGACGTTGCTTGAGCACCTTGAGACGCTCGATATTTCGGCGGACAAAAACCTCGAGGACAGACGGTTCCCGGTGCAGTGGGTGATTCGCCCGATGGCGGACGAGTTCCACGATTACCGCGGCTATGCGGGTCAGGTGGCTGGTGGCGTCTGGCGGCCGGGTGACGACGTCGTCGTGCTTCCGTCGGGTCGCCGTAGCCGGGTCGCAGCGGTTGAAACGCTCGATGGTGAGCTCGAGGCGGTTGCGGCACCGCTGTCGGTCACGATTCGTCTCGAAGACAACGTCGATGTCGGTCGCGGCGACATGCTCGCCGACCCCGAGCGGCCGCCGATCGTTGCGCGTGAACTCACGGCCAAGCTCTGCTGGATGAGTGAACGACCGCTTGAAGGTCGGGCAACCCTGGGGATCAAGCACACGACACGAAACGTGCGCGCGATCGTTGACGAGCTCGTGTCAGTCGTCGACATCACGACGCTCGTCGATCAGCCCGCTCCGAGCCGGCTCGAGCTGAACGACCTCGCCGTCGTGAAGCTTCGCCTTTCGGAGCCGCTCGCGGTCGATACGTTCAGCCGCAACCGCGCGACCGGCGCGTTCATCCTCATTGACGAGGCGACGAACGAGACGGTCGGTGCCGGAATGATCTTGGAGGCCTCGTGACCTCGCGGCCACCGATCGCGCATCCGTACCGCGACCTCAACGTGATTGACTCGCGCGCACCGCGCTTCAACCAGACAGTGATCGGTGTGCTCTCCGTCGTCGCGTTGCTTACCGGTTGGTGGGGGATCCTCGCGATCCTGGCCCTGCAGCTGCTTCTGGGGTTGACGCTTGGTCGCCGATACTGCATTCCGTGCGCGACCTACTTCCAGCTGATCCAGCCACGGTTCGGCGAGGGCCCGCTTGAAGACTCGCGTCCACCACGCGTCGCCAACATGGTCGGCTTCGCAGTGCTAACGCTCGCGTCGGTCTGTTATGCGGTCGGCTGGACGACTGCCGGGATTGTGTTTGGGGGGATGGTCGCGGCGCTCGCACTGCTCGCTGCGATCACGGGGTTCTGCACCGGCTGTGAGGCGTACAAGCTGAGCTACAGACTCCGCGGGCACCCTTTCGTGTCCTGCCCAATCCCTGGCGCACCGCGCTCGTGAGGCCCTGATCGCCATCGGGGCATCCGACCGGACGTAGAATCCTCGGGCCGTGGCCCGGCTTTCCTCGACTGCGCTGCTCGTTGTTCTCCTTGCCGCCACGGCAGGTGCCTTCGCGCTCACCCAGGGTGCGAAGCTCGAGCTCGCCCCGATCTACGACACCTCAGTCGACAAGACCTTCTCGCCGACCTGCCGCTGCGGAACGAACGTTGCGCATATCGACTTTCGGCTTCGGAAGACGCAGCGCGTCAGCATTTGGATCGAGCGCAGCGGTCACCGCGTGGCGACCCTCGCGTCGAACAAGCGCTACCGGGCTGGGCGGGTCGCCGTCGTCTTCCGCGGTCGCAGCGTCGACGGGCTGACGCTTCCCGACGGCACGTACCAACCGGTGGTGCACCTGGGCGCTGCTCACGACACGATTCGCCTGCCAAACCCGATCGCGCTCGACACGACAGCGCCGGTGATCGCCCCGCTCGCGGTCGCGCCGCCGACGATCTCCCCTGACGGTGACGTCATCAATCCGGCTGTGTATGTCGGCTACCGGTTGAACGGTGCCGCCCACGCGATCCTGATCGTGGCGGGCCACGGGGTGGTCGAGTTCACGCGGTTCCAGCCCGTTCGCGGCCGTCTCGTTTGGTACGGCCGGTTTGGGGCGCGTGTGGCGCATGCGGGGACGTATCGGCTGCTCGTCTCCGCCGAGGATCCCGCCGGCAACCGCACCAAGCCCGTTGTGGCCGGTGAGGTTCGAGTCGCCTACGTCACGCTCTCACCAGCCAAGGTCTCTGTGGCGCCAGGCGCGTCATTTTCGGTGCGAGCGGTGACCGACGCGAAGTCAGTGGGCTGGCTCTTCGCTGGCGTGCAAGGACGCTTCCCGTCGGGTCGACTCACGTTCGCGGCACCGACAACCCCCGGCACGTACACCCTCTACGTGACGGTCGGAACGCACGCAGCCCGCACCGTGGTGACCGTCGGGTGAGCGCGGGCTTCGCAGAGCTCGGTGGGGCGATCGGTGCCTTGGGTGTCGCACTGATGGTGCTTCGTCCGGGACGAACTGAGCGCGTCGCCGGCCTTGGTGCCTGGGCGGTTGGCTCGGGGATCCTTGTTCTCTACCTTGCGCCGGCCGGACACCATCGGGCGTATGCGGCCGCAGCTGTCGTCGGTGCCGTCGCAGCGGGATCGCTCGCATGGGTCTACGTGCGTCGCCCGTGGCTGCTTGCTGTATCCGTCTTGCTCTGCGCGCCAGCCCGCATCCCGGTGAGTGTTGGGCACACAACGGCGAACCTGTTGCTGCCGCTCTACCTCGTCGTCGCCGCGGCGGCGATCGCGCTCGCCTGGCAGGCGTTCGATGAGCAAAGCGTCGAGCTGATTCACGGCGAACCCGTCCTCTTGCCCGCCACGCCTGAGGGCCCGCCGCTCGGCGCGCTCTCGTTGCCGCTCGCGGCGTTCATCGCCTGGACGGGTGTTGCGTATCTCTGGACAGTCGATTCACGGCAGGGTGCGATCTACTTGTTGTTCTTCGTCCTGCCGTTCGGGCTGCTTGCCGTCGCCCTCACGCGGCTGCGTTGGCACCTGCGCTGGAACGTGCGTCTTGCCGCCTTGATCGGCGTGATGGCGGCGGTGTTTGGCGCGATCGGGCTGTGGCAGTACGCGACCCGCAACGTGTTCTGGAACCCGAAGGTGATCGTCGACAACGCGTACGCACCGAGTAGCTGGTTCTACCGCGTCAACTCTGTCTTCTACGACCCGTCGATCTACGGCCGCTTCCTCGTCGTGGCGCTCACGGTCACGATCGTTGTCGCGCTGTTCACGCGCAGTCGGAAATCGCTGATCGGCGCGTCCGCGACGGGGATCATCTTCGCCGGGCTCGTACCATCATTCTCACAGTCGAGCTTCGTGGCGCTCGCGGTCGTCCTCGTTGCCCTCCTGATCGTTGTGTGGGGCAGATCGGCGGCCGTCCCCCTTGCTGTGATCGCAGTCGTCGTCTCCCTCGGCTCGCTCGCAGTGCCCGCAGTGCGTCACAAGGTGCTTGGGACACACGGTCTGTCACACGCAACTGGCGGTCGCTCCAAGCTCGTCTCGAGTGGCCTGAAAGTCGCGTTCGATCGCCCCGTGTTCGGCGCGGGAACGGGTGGCTTCCGGCGGGCATATGCGGAGGTAACACATCTGAAAGGAAAGGAGCCGAAGGCTGCCGCGTCGCACGACACACCCGTGACCGTTGCCGCCGAGGGAGGCATTCCGCTCCTCGCGCTCTTTGCCTGGGTGCTCGTATCGGCGTTCGGTCTCGCGTTCCGCGGAACGAGCGTGGCGACGGCTGCCGGACGCGTCCGACTCGTCTACGGACTAGCCTTGCTAGCGATGGTTACGCACAGCCTCTTCTACGACTCCCTCTTCGAAGACCCGATCTTCTGGGGGCTGCTCGCTCTCGTCCCTGTCGCAGCGAAGGAACGCGCGTGATCACTGGGGCAAAACGCGTCCTCGTTCTCGCACCGCACACCGACGACGGCGAGTTCGGGTGCGGCGGCACAATGGCGCGCCTTGTCGAATCCGGTGCCGAGGTGCACTACATCGCGTTCTCGATCGCGACCCGTTCGCTGCCGCCAGGCTTCCCACCCGACACGCTCGCACGCGAGGTGCGCGAAGCGACGAGCGAGCTCGGCATTCCCGAGTCGCAGCTCACCGTCCACGATTTCGACGTGCGGCGGTTCCCCGAGTTCCGGCAGGACATCCTCGAACTGCTGATCAAGGTCTCGCAGGAGTTCAAGCCCGACCTCGTCTTCCAGCCGTCTCACCACGACGTGCACCAGGATCACCAGACGATCGCCTCTGAAGGGCTCCGCGCCTTCAAGCACACGACGATCCTCGGGTACGAGATCCCCTGGAACAACTTTGACTTTGCCTACCAGGCCTACATCGCTCTCGAAGAACGGCACCTCGAAAAGAAAGTCGCCGCGCTCGAGAAGTACGCCTCACAGATGCATCGGCGGTACGCCAACGCCGAGTACGTCTGGAGCCTCGCCCGCACGCACGGCACGAACGTTGCGCGCGACTATGCCGAGGTATTCCAGGTCTATCGCGTCGTCACCTAGGGCCATTCAGTAGGTTCCGGCAGGTTTCGCGCGACCGTCGGGTCACGCAAACCAAATTCCTACGGGGGTCCGGCTCAAGTTCCCACGCGTATGTCCGAATGTGTGAACTGTGAAGCAGGCACTCACCACATCCGTAGCACTCGCAGTCGCCGTCCTCGTCCTCGCAGCCTCGGCAATCGCCGGCACCGTGACGACCACCACGACGGTCACTGGCGCAGGCTCACTCTCGCTGAGCCACGGCGCAACCACCTCGATCTCGAGCACCCTTGACGGCACCGACCAGAACGTCACCTACACGGTGCCGCTCACGATGGTCGATGCGCGCGGAACCGGCGTCGGCTGGAACCTGACGCTCACGTCGACAACGTTCACGACCGGCGCGAAGTCGCTCGCGACCAACGCCTCGTCGATCACCGGCATCACGTCCGCCTGTAACGGTGGCGGCACCTGTACCTCGGCAACAAACGCGATCACCTATCCCCTCACTGTTCCGGCAGCTGCAACAGCGCCGGCCGCAGTCAAGATCTTCAACGCCTCTGCAGCCACCGGACTCGGACGCTTCACGATCACCCCGACCGTCAGCGTCGCGATCCCCGGCAACTCCTTCTCGGGCACCTACACCTCGACGCTCACCGTCGCGGCCGTGTCCGGCCCCTAGTACCCCCCGAACACGAACACCCTCCCGCAGTAGACGTACCCCTCCTGCAGTAAAAACGCACTCCCTCCCTAGAAGGCCCGGCCACCCCGCCGGGCCTTCTTCTTTTGCCAAGCCCGTCCCCTCTCGGTACGCTCTTGGGGATGGGTGAGATCCGCACCTCGCAGCTTTCGGCCTCATCGGCCCTGCTTGGCGCGGACCTTCTCGGCCTCGGCCTGCTCCTTCCCCGGTAGGGGAGGAGACCGCTTGACATACCCGTCCGCGCTCCCTGCCTCAAGGGAGTAGTCCGTCTCCAAAGGAGCTTTTCCGATGCCGATGCCGTCCTGGAAATACCGTCCCTACACCACCGTCGCCCTGCCCGACCGCACCTGGCCCGACACGGTGATCGCGAACGCACCGATCTGGTGCTCAACCGATCTTCGCGACGGCAACCAGTCCCTCGTCAAGCCGATGGATGCTGAGCGCAAGCAGAAGATGTTCGACCTGCTCCTGCAGCTCGGCGTCAAAGAGATCGAGGTCGGCTTCCCCTCGGCGTCGAAGACCGACTTCGACTTCGTGCGCAAGCTGATCGAGGACAACCTGATCCCCGACGACACGACGATCGCCGTCCTCACCCAGGCGCGTCCCGAGCTGATCGAGCGCACGTACGAGGCAATCGAAGGCGCGAAGCAGGCGATCGTTCACCTCTACAACTCGACGTCCGAGACGCAACGCCGCGTCGTCTTCCGCCTCGACAAGGCCGGGATCACCGACCTAGCCGTACGAGGAACCGCGCTCTGCAAGCAGCTCGCAGCCAAGACCGACACGAAGATCGTCTTCCAGTACTCCCCCGAGAGCTTCCACGGCACCGAGCTCGACTACGCGCTCGAGATCTGCGAGGCGGTCATGGCTGAGTGGGGACCAACCGTCGCGGACAAGATGATTCTCAACCTGCCGACAACGGTCGAGGCGTTCCCGCCGAACATCTACGCCGACCGGCTCGAGTGGTTCCAGCGGCACGTGTCGAACCGCGACGTGTTCCTGCTGTCGGTGCACCCGCACAACGACCGCGGCACCGCCGTCGCCACCGCAGAGCTCGGCTTGATGGCCGGCGCCGATCGTGTCGAAGGAACGCTCTTCGGCAACGGTGAGCGCACCGGCAACGTCGACATCGTCACGCTCGCCATCAACCTGCTCACGCAAGGTGTCGATCCCGAGCTTGACTTCTCGCAGATCGACGAGGCCAAGCGGATCGTCGAGGAGTGCAATGAGCTTCCCGTGCACCCCCGCCACCCGTACGTCGGCGAGCTCGTCTACACGGCGTTTTCTGGCTCACACCAGGACGCGATCAAGAAGGGCATGTACGCCCAGCAGCGTTCGGAGACGGGCGTGTGGGATGTGCCGTACCTGCCGATCGACCCAATGGATCTCGGCCGCACCTACGAGGCGATCATCCGGGTCAACTCGCAGTCGGGCAAGGGCGGCGTCGCGTACCTGATGGAGACTGAGCATCATCTCGACCTCCCGCGTGGTCTCCAGGTCGACTTCGCCCAGAAGGTGCAGTCGATCACCGACGTGCGTGGCGACGAGCTGACCGCAGACGAGCTTCTTGCGGCGTTCCACGATCACTACCTCTCGCACACACGGCCGTACGAGATCGTCTCGTACACCCACATGAGTGCGAACGACCACGACACGATCACCGCCAAGGTGCGCGTCAACGGCGAGGAGCAGGAGATCGTTGGCAACGGCAACGGCCCCATCGCGGCACTCGTTGACGCGCTCGGTACGGCCTTCGGGGTCAACGTGCGGATCCGTGACTACCACGAGCACACCATGGCCGCTTCCGCCGACGCGACAGCTGCCGCCTACATCGAGGCAGACGTCGACGATGAGGCGTTCTGGGGTGTTGGGTTGCACCCGAGCATCGTTACCGCCTCGCTGCGAGCGGTTCTGAACGCAGTCAACCGCGCGGTTGCGGCACGCGAGGCCGTGGCGACGGCCGCCGCGCTCTTCGACAACCGGTAGACGGTCAAACGAAAACGGGCGGGCCGGCTCGGACGATTCCGTGCCGACCCGCCCGCTTCGACCGTCCCTTAGAGTCCGCCAGCTACCGGGGCACCCTCGGTGGGAAGGGCAACCCGCTTGATCACCGCGAGCGTTGCGATCAACCCGACGATGGCAAAGCCAAGGTTGATCAGGAATGCCCGCTGGAAGCCGCTCGTCAGTGCGACCTGCACCGTGTCGCCGTGCTTGATCAGCGAGTTCGAACGTGAGACGTACACCGTCGTCACGATCGCGGTGCCGAAGGCGCCACCGATCTGCTGCGACGTGTTGATCAGACCAGAGGCAAGGCCTGCGTCCTGGTTCGAAACACCCGAAAGTGCCGCGATCGTGACCGGAACGAACGAGAAGCCGAGCCCGACGCCCGCAATCACAAGACCGGGGAAGAGATCACCCCAGTACGTGCCATGCGCGGATACGTGTGTGAAGTAGTAGAGCCCGATCGCAGTGATGATCGTGCCCGCGAGGAGCACGTTGCGAACACCGACCTTCGTCACGAGCTGGCCGGCGAGCGCCGCCGCAAACACCACGCTCAGAGCGCAGGCGAGGTAGGAGACGCCAGCCTTGAGTGCGGAGAAGCCGAGCACCTGCTGCATGTACAGCGACAGCACGAAGAACATCGCGAAGATCGCGGCACCGACCATGAAGCCGACCACATTGGCTCCGGTTAGCGTCCGGTTCAGCCAGATCCGAAGCGGCATCAGCGGTGCCTTCGACTTCCACTCGATGAGCACGAAGAGCGCGTGGCCTGCCGCAGCAACGGCGATCATCCCAAGCGTCTTTGTCGAGCCCCAGCCGTAGTCGGCTGCCTTGACGATGGCGTACACGAGCAATGTCAGGCTCGCGGTAATCGTCAGAGCACCTGCAACGTCGAACCGGCGATGGCCAAGTCCGCCTTTGCTCTCGGGAATGATCAGCATCGTTGCGATTACCGCGGCGATGCCGACCGGGACGTTCACGAAGAAGATCCACTTCCACGAGAACGCGCTCGTGAGAACACCACCGAGCAGCACGCCAAATGCCGCGCCCGACCCGGAGATCGCGCCGAGAATCCCGAGAGCCTTGTTGCGCTCGGATCCCTCGTCAAAGAGCGCGGTGATCAGCGACAGCGCTGATGGTGCTACGAGCGCAGCTCCAAGGCCCTGGACGGCCCGGAATCCGATCAGCGCACCGTGTGTCCAGGCAAGACCGCACAGGAGCGATCCAGCCGTAAAGAGCACGAGCCCTGAGATGAAGAGCAGTCGCCGACCCATGATGTCGCCGATGCGTCCCCCTAGCAGCAGGAATCCGCCTGCGACCAAGGTGTACGCGCTGACAACCCACTGCAGGTTCGACTCGCTGAAGTTGAGCGCCGTCTTGATCGACGGCAAAGCGACATTCACGATCGAGACGTCAAGCACCACCATGAACTGGGCGGTACAGATGACGACGAGCGCGATCCACCGCCGCCGGTGGTCATGCGCAGTCATGCGTTTTCTCCCTCCGTTTGTCTCTGAGTCCCCGCGGCCAAGCTACCAGCCGGGGGCGATTTTGCGAAGGCGCGCGAGCTCGGCCGGAAGGTAGAAACGGAGGGGCAGAAGAACGAGCGGGAAGAGTGCCGTAACCACCAGCGAGACGACCAGCGAGTGAGCTTCCCAGGCGCCAATGGTGAGGGCCGGTGCGACCACCGAGAGGAGGACAATTCGGCGCCATTGGTAGGGAACCGGGAACACCTGATGTGACCGGTACCACATGGCGACGAACAGCACGACGTACGCGGCGAGGGTTGCGATCGCGGCACCCATCATCCCGTAGGCGGGGATCAAAATGAGGTTCAGGCCGATGTTGACGACTGCTGCCACTCCGGTAACGATCCAGTTCGCTTGGGTCTGGCGGGCGCGCCCGACACCGATGGCGAGAACGCTGTAGCCCGCATAGGCGGCGGTCGCGAACGACAGTACGGGCACTGCGATTGCAGAGCGCTTGAACGATCCTGTTGCAAGAACGTCGACGAGCCACGGGGCGAGTGAGCCAAGCGCGAGCGAGAGCCAGCAGCAGAGGAACATCAAGTACGTGAGCACGAACGCGTAGGTGCGCTTCGCTTGCTCATCGTTCTTGATCGAGTAGGCGAACGCTGGCCAGGCGAGCTGGAAGGCGGTCATCAGGAACACGAGCACCGAGGCGATCCGGACGGCGAGCGAGTAGACACCGACCTCGCTCTGCCCCTTGAACTGCTGGATCAGCACGCGATCGATGAAGTTGATCGCCCAGAGTGCGAGGGCGGCGGGCACGAGCGGAAGACCGAAGCGGTTCATTGCGCGGAAGAGTTCGCGATCGAATTGCAGACCGAGTTGATAGCGCCGGTACCCGAGCAGCACGGCGTACACGCTGAGTGTCCCGAGGAAGTTGCCGACGACAGCACCCATCGCGCCCTCGTGGCGCCCGACGACGAGCAGGATCGTCGAGCCGATCGTGATCAGCACGTTCGACACGCTCGCGATCGCGTACCCGACCGGTCGCTGCTCGACGCGGAAGACGGCGCTCATCTGCTGGTAGTTCATCTGTGCCCACAGCCCCACGAACCCCGCGCGCACAAGCCACGGATCGTCGAGGCCGAGCCAATGCGCAATCGGTGCGGCGCTGACCCATCCGATCGCGAGACCGACGGTCGCAGCGACCATCGTGAACCAGAATGCGGTTCGCACGATCAGGATCCGGGCCGCGTCGTCTTCGGCATCGAAGTAGAAGCGGAAGAACGCGCTCGTCACTCCCAGGCGGAGCACGACGGCAAGAACAGCGGTGAGCGCGACGATCGTCTCGATCTTGCCGAGCCCGACCCGGCCGAGGTAGACGGTGTAGATGGGCAGCAGGAAGAACGCGATGACGCGCGAGATGATCCCGCCGAGGCCGTAGAGCACCGACTGGTTGCCGAGGCGTTTGAGTTCGCGGCCGATCATCTAGAGCGAGCGGTAGAGATCGATCAGTCGATCAGCGACGTGGTCAATGTCATGCACCTGCTCGACGTACGCGCGGCTCGCCGCACCGATCTCGCGTCGAAGCGCCGGGCTTTCGACAAGTGGGCGCAGCTGGTCGACGAGGGTCTCCGGTGTCGCCGAGACGATCGGGAGGCGAACGCCATAGCCCGCGGCACTCTTTTCGACAACGTCGGGCTTGAGGAAGGTGATGACGGGCTTGCCGAGCGCCATCGCCTCGAGAGCGAAGACGCCGTGCCAGCCGACAAGCAACTGGTCAATGATGATGTCGGCCTTCGCGTACCGCTCCCGGGCCTGCTCGTGCGGGACACCCTCGACGAGATCGAGATCCACGGGCAGCTGGCTGCAGGCCTCAATCACAAACTCCGTGCCCTTCTTCGATCTACTCGATGGCGCGTGCACGACGAGTGGCCGCGCGCGATCGCTTGGTGGGACGGGCGTAAACGGCGTGAGGTCAAGCCCCGGCGGAATCACGTGCGCCTCAGGCACCCACTGAATGGCGTCATATGAGCCGACGATCTCGGCGTTCGCCTTCTTGCCAAACGCGAGCTCGGCGGGCGTCTTGCCGCGAATATCCGACCCGAGGTAGTGGAACACGCTCTTCTTCCCGAGCGCCCGCAGGATCGGAAACTGCACCGACTTCGGCACCAGTGTGAGCCCGAAATAGAAGTGGAAGATGTCGGTCTGAGGCAACAGTCGGCCGAGTGCTGCGAACTGGGTTACGAGGCGGCGAGGAAGGTTGCCGTGACGGTCGAGCGACCAGTCAGCTTCGTGATGGAGCGTGCCCCGGTTGAAGACGACGAGCCGAGCGTCGACCCCTTTACGTCGAAGGGCCAGCGTGTTCTCCCACGGGATGCCCGCGATGTTGACCGGGCAGTGGGTGACGCGCAGCGTCAGATCGACGCTCCGGGGCTAGCGCACATCAAATTCGACCTGGTCGAAGTAGCGCAACGCTGAGCGCCCAGGTCGGACTCGGCTACGGAGTGCGACAAGCTCCTCGTCGCTGATCTCGCCGATCGCGCGCTTGACTCCGAGATAGGGGAGGTTCAGATCTTCCTGGTAGACGATCGTCGAGATCCGCGGATTGATCTCGATCACGTAGTCGCCTACGAGCTGGATGTTGTAGAAGTGCTCGATCCCGAGCTCGCCTACGAGGGTGTCGGCGATCTCCATCAGCTGCGGATCGTCGAGCGTCTCGAAGTACATCGCGAGCCCGGCACGCATTGCCTCGCGGGTTTTCGGGTGGCCGAGCACGACCTGGCGGCCGTTCGCGATCCCGTCGATCGTCCGCTCGCCGCCGGTTGCAAGCTCCATCACGAGCAGCTCGGTGCCACCCGCGGCAGGAAGCAGCTCAACGGCCTCTTCGAGGCGCATCGCCACCGACCCGGGCCGCTCATGCAGTAGCTGGTGTGCGCGGTCGACCGTTGGATCGAGGATCCGGAAGCCGCGTGAGCCCGACGAGAACACGGGCTTAAAGCAGACCGGTACGTCGGGGTAGCCCAGCTCGCGGGCTGCGGCCTCAACGGCTAGGCCACCCGCAACCCGGCGGAATGCGGGGGCTGGGAGCCCGAGCCGATGCAACAGCTCGTAGGTCTCAGCCTTGTCGTTGCAGCGATGGATCGCATCGGGCGATGAGACGAGCACGGCGACGTCGCCGAAGGTGTCGCGGGAGCCCGCCAAACCTTCAAGGTCAAATGACGACTGTGGGAGCACGGCAGCGGCGCCTTCTCGCTCGGCGATCTCGCGGATCACATCGGGGAAGCTTGGGTCGGAGCCCCGCGGCACGACGTGGAAGGCATCGCACAGGTGTCGACCGATCGCACGCTCGCTCATGTCCGTGCCAACGAGGCGCACCTCGCGCTCGCCGTTCTCGCGCAACGAGCGGAGCAGTGCAGCCGTGCCGGGTGCGCCGGAGGCGGTGACGACGATAGTCAGGGGCGCGAGCGTTCCCACCTACACGGGCTCCACGTCGATGTCGACGAGGGTGGCAGCTTCCTCGGCACGTTCAAGTGCTTCAAGGTTCGTGTCAGCGATCGCGATCACGTACCCGCGACGGTCGTTGTCGACCTGCACGGGGCGAATCACCTCACCCACCTCGATGTAGGTGCCGGCGCCAACAACGCCGGGCGCGGCGAGGACATTGTCGAGCGACCCGAGTCGAGTGACACGGCCGGCGGGCAATGGCCCGGGCGATGAGGTGAGGAAGCGGATCGCGAGTGGCTGTCGAAATTTCGGCTTCACGATGTCGTCTGTCAGCGGATCGCCGAGCGCCATGCGCAGCTGGACGTCGATCAGGTCGACGCCGACCGCGTGCTTCACCAGATCGGCCATCTGCCCGCCAGGGATCCGTGCGGCGCACTCGACGACGACGACGCGACCGTCGGGTGTCGCGATCAGCTGCGGGAACGCAATGCCGGTCTTCATTCCAAGGGCGCGTGGGGTGTGGACGGCGACGCGCTCGGCCTCTTCCTGCTGATCGCCGTAGACCGTTGCGGGATACACGTGAATCCAGCCGACACCGAAGCCCTTCCCCGGTGGGCGCAGTCGGTCGGAAAGCGTCAGCACCGAGAGTTCGCCCTCGCGACCGATCACGATGCCGTTCATCTCGATGCCCTCGACGTACTCCTCGAGGATCGCCTCACCGGTTGGCGAGAGCGTCACGGCCTCGTGCAGGTGCGCATCGATGTCGTCGATCGACTCGACCCGGTGAACGCCGCGCTGGCCGCCAGAGTTCGCTGGCTTCAAGACCGCAGGAAAGCCGACTTCGTCGGCCGCACGCCGTCGCTCCGAGATCGTGCGCAGCCCGGCAAAGCGCGGCTGCGGAACGCCGGCCTCAGCGAGCAGGCGTCGCATCGTCACCTTGTGCGTCATCGCGTGGGCCGCTTCGGTTCCGATACCCGGGAGGCCGCGCGCCTCGGCGATCGCGGCAACGATCGGCACCGCGCGGTCGGCCGACACGGTCAGGACACCATCGAACTCAAACCCGTCAATTGCCGCGAGTACCGCGTCGAGATCGGCGAAGTCGACGACGAACTTCACATCGGCCTCAGCGAGGCCGGGTGCGTCGGCGTTGCCGTCGACGGCTGCGACGGTCAATCCCAGCGACTTCGCGTAGAGGATCGCGCGCTGCTGGTGCTTGCCGGCACCGACGAAGAGAACCGTGCGGCTCATGCTGCGTCCCCTGCGCCGTCGCCACGGGTTGAGCGGCGAGGCTCGTCTTTGTGGCGGAAGTCGCGCACTGCGAGGCGAACGGTCTCGGTCAAGCTCTTCGGTCGCAGCTCGGCACACAGCACCGCTGATGCCGCGGGGCCACGTTCGCCGTAGCGCGCACCATCCGGCACGAATGCGGCAGTCGAGCGCCAACCGTCGGCGCCAAGCTCGTACACCTCGTCTTCGAACACGAGGAAGCCGGCCTTCTCGAAGAGTTCGATCCACGCTGCGGGCGTCCGTTGCACCTGCCAGCCGAGCTCCTGATGTTCGCCAGCGGGAACGGAGATCAGCAGGCGGCCGTGTCCGGAAAGGACGCGGCGAAACTCCTTCAACGCGCGCAGCTGGCCTTCGGGTTCATGCGCAGCCGTGAGTCCATACACCTGGTTGTCGAGGCCAATGTGCTCAAGCGTTGAGATGCAGAAGGCGAGGTCGAACGAGCCATCCTGGAACGGAAGCTCACGCAGGTCGGCGACAACCCGGTTCACGCCAGGCACGGCGGCTTCAGCCAGGTCGACTCCGGTCAGTTCGGCGATACCGAGGCTGACAAGGCCCGCAAGGTAGGACGGCTCCGCAAACGCGTATCCGGCATCGAGTACCCGCCGCTCACCTCCGTAGCGGCTCAGGCACCAAGGGATCTCGACGAGCCGCTCATCGGTGTTAGCCGGCGCGACGAGGCCACGTGGGCGCGCCCCAGACCGTCGCGCGCCTGCGGCAAGCGCGAGACCGTCGTCGAGCAACGTCACGCGGGTGACTTCGTCGTCGCGTGTCAGCTCCCGCAAGAGCGTCGCCCGCGAGAGCGTGCCGTCGGCTAGTCGCGCGAGTGCGCGGGCGCGGCCTGCCTCCTCGGGAGGCCGTCGCAGCACGAGACGCCACGCCCGCTCGACGAACTGTTCGTCGGAGCCCGCGACCCCGTCGATCCACGAGGTCAGTACCGGGTTGGGGGCCGGGGCAGTCACCCGGTGAAGGATACGGCGAGCGGCGGCAGGCCCTACCGACACCGACCAATTCCCTAGACCTGTGCGGAAACAACTACGCTTCCGACATGGCTCTCTCCGGCAAGAAAATCGTGATTACCGGTGGCGCAGGATTTATCGCGACCACCCTCGCGCGACGTCTCGTTGATAGCAACGAGATCATCGCGATCGACAACCTGCACCGAAACACGCTGGAGCAGACCGACCTTGGGTCGCACCCGAACTTCACGCTGCACCAGGCCGACGTGCTCGACGCTGCAGCGCTCCGAGAGCTTGCTGCCGGAGCGACGCACATCGTTCACTGCGCGGCGATCGCGGGGGTCGACACGGTGCTCGCGAGCCCCGTGCGGACGATGCGCGTGAACGTCATCGGCACCTACAACGCCCTTGAGGCAGCGCTCGCCACGATCGGCACGCTTGAGCGCTTCGTCGATTTCTCGACCAGCGAAGTGTTTGGCACGCACGCCTACAACGTCTCGGAGGGTCAGGTCTCGACGATCGGCTCGGTGGGTGAGGCTCGATGGACGTACGCCGTCTCGAAGCTTGCGGGCGAGCACATGGCGCACGCCTACCACGAGGAACTTGGCCTTCCGACCGTCACCGTCCACCCGTTCAACGTCTTTGGCCCTGGCCAGATCGGTGGCGGCGCGATTCGCGCGTTCATCGAGGACGCGCTCTCTGGCCGCAACCTCACTGTTCGTGGCGATGGCTCGCAGATTCGGGCGTGGTGCTACGTCGACGACATGGTCGAAGGCGTGCTCGCCTGCCTCGAACACCCGAACGCTGTTGGTCAGGCCTTCAACATCGGGAACCCCCGCTCGTCGGTGACGATCTTCGATCTCGCGACTCGGGTCAAGCGCCTCACGGAGTGCACCGGCGAGATCGTCTTCGCACCGCTCGGGTATGTCGACGTCGAGCTTCGAATCCCGAACGTGACGAAGGCGCGAGAGCTGATCGGGTGGGAGCCGAGCGTCGAACTCGACGACGGTCTCATTCGGACGATTGAAGCGTTCCGGAACCGCGCCGGCGCCGCGTGACCGACACGCTGCCGCCCGTCCGCCTCGGTAAGCCCGATGTCGGAGCCGCAGAACTCGCTGCTGTTGCAGCAGTCGTCGAGACCGGCATGCTCACGATGGGCCCGAAGGTTGCCGAGTTTGAGGCGGAGATTGCGAAGGCGTGCGGGACCGCGCATGCGGTCGCCGTCTCATCAGGCACTGCCGCGCTACACCTCGCGGTGATCGCGCTTGGTCTTGAGCCGGGCGACGAGGTGCTTGTTCCGGCCTACACCTTCCCCGCGACGGCGAATGTCGTCGCGCTGTCGGGCCTGCGCCCAGTGCTTGTTGATGTTGACCCGGTGACGATGAATGTCGATCCGACGAAGATCGAGGTTGGCCCGAAGACGAAGGCGATGCTGGCCGTTCACCTCTTCGGTCGTCCGGCGCGGGTCGAAGAGCTCCCCGACCTGCCGCTGATTGAGGATGCCGCGGGTGCCCTCGGCGCGCTTCACCGCGGACGTCCGTGCGGCTCGCTCGGAATCGCAGGCTGCTTCAGCTTCCATCCGCGCAAGACTGTGACCACGGGCGAGGGTGGAGCGGTAACGACCGATGACGACGAGGTCGCCGACGTGATTCGGCAGTGGCGCCACCACGGCTGGCGTCCGCCGACCGCGACCGACATGCCGAGTCCAGGCCTCAACTATCGGATTCCCGACATCCTTTGCGCGATCGGGATTCCGCAGATGCAGCGGCTACCTGAGCTCCTCGCCGCACGCACGCGGATCGCTGCGGGGTACTCGGAGCGTCTCCAGGATCTGCCGGTCGTGCTCCCCGAAGCCGACGCGGGCGATGTCCATGGTTGGCAGGCCTACGTGATTCAGCTCGACGATCGCGATCGTGTGCTGGCGGCGTTGCGCGCCCAGGGCATCGAGGCGCAGATCGGGACCTACGCGCTGCACCGCCTTGGGGCCTACCGCGATCAAGGGCCATTCCCTGGCGCCAGCAGTGTGTTCGAGCGGGGCATGGCGTTGCCGTTCCACACGAGCCTCACCGAGTCTGAGCTCGATCGTGTGACCGACGCGATTCGCTCGCTGATCTCCTAACGTGCAGCTCTCTTGACAAGTTAGTGAGTCACCACTAACTTACGCGCATGGTTGTTGTTGAACGCAAGTCACGTGAGGAGCGGCTCGAGGCCGTCCTCGATGCTGCCCTCGAGGAGTTCGGCACCAAGGGCTACCACGGGGGTTCGACCGAGGACATCGCCCGACGGGCGGGGATCTCGCAGCCGTACGTCTTCCGGCTCTTCGGCACCAAGCGAGACCTCTTCGAGGCGCTCGTTCGCCGCTGCTTCGCCGAGACGCTGACGATGTTCGAGCACGCCGCCGAAGGGCTGCGTGGAATGGAGGCTCTGGAAGCGATCGGTGCCTCCTACATGGAGCAGCTCCTCACCGATCAGCTGCGGCTCCGCGCTCAAATGCAGGCGTACTCCGCTTGCGACGACCCCGTGATCTGCACCGCTGTTCGCCAGGGCTATGGGGAGCTTGTTGGCTTCGCGGAACGTGTCTCTGGTCTCGACCCGGCGGAGATCTCCGCCTTCTTTGCCAAGGGAATGCTGCTGAACGTGATCGCCTCGATGGGGCTTACCCCAGTCGATCTTGCAGCCGGCTCGGTCGCCGAACCCTGGGCTGTTCGCCTGCTCGAAGGCTGTAAGCCAGCACCGCACGCTCTTCCCTAAGGCCTTTCGCGCCCATTCCCATCTCTTTTTTTTGACCTCGGAGGTAAGTGATGAATCACAAAGTACGCTGGACATTCGCGATCAGTTCCCTCGCGGTGTTCATGGTCACGCTCGACAACTTGGTCGTGACGACGGCGATTCCCGTCATCCGCAAAGACCTACACGCAGGCATCGCAGGGCTTGAATGGACTGTGAACGCCTACACCCTAGTGTTCGCTGTCTTGCTCCTCACAGGAGCGGCCCTCGGTGACCGCTTCGGCCGCCGGCTCGTCTTCTCGATCGGGCTCGGCATCTTCACGCTCTCGTCCGCAGCCGCGGCACTCGCTCCGACGATCGGCGTGCTTGACGCAGCTCGTGCGTTGCAGGGTCTTGGTGGTGCAATCGTGATGCCGCTTTCACTCACGATCCTTTCGGCGGCCGTTCCCGCCGAACGGCGTGGCCTTGCCCTCGGCGCGTGGGGCGGTGTCTCCGGGCTTGCGGTCGCCTTCGGGCCGCTGGTTGGCGGTGCCGTCGTCGATGGCATCTCGTGGCACTGGATCTTCTGGCTGAACGTTCCGATCGGTCTCGTGCTTGCGCCTCTCGCGATGCTCCGCCTCGACGAGAGCCGCGGGCCGGCAAACACGTTTGACCTGCGCGGACTCGTGCTGATCAGCGGCGGCCTGTTTGGCATCGTTTGGGGTCTCGTCCGTGGGAACTCCGTCGGCTGGGGTTCACCCGAGATCGTCGCGGCGATCGTGCTGGGCATCGTCCTTGTCGTTGCGTTCGTGCTCTGGGAGATGCGGGCCGAGCATCCCATGCTTCCGCTCCGCTTCTTCCGCAGCCGTGCGTTCACCCTCTCAAGCGTTGCCTCGCTGTTGATGAGCTTCGGCATGTTCGGCTCGGTGTTCCTGCTTGCGCAGTTCTTCCAGACCGTGCAGGGCTACTCGCCGCTCGGATCGGGGCTGCGGATCCTGCCGTGGACGGCGATGCCAATGATCGTCGCGCCGATCGCCGGTGCGATGTCTGATCGGATCGGCGGGCACCGGTTGCTCGGCACCGGTCTCGCACTGCAGGCAATCGGCCTCGCATGGATCGCGGCAGTGTCGACGCCGACGACGCCCTACACCGATCTGATCCTGCCCTTCTCGCTCTCGGGCATCGGCATGGGCCTCTTCTTTGCACCAGTCGCAAACGTCGTGCTCTCCTCGGTGCGGCCGGAAGAAGAGGGCCAGGCATCGGGCGCAAACAATGCGATCCGCGAACTTGGCGGAGTCCTTGGCGTGGCAGTTCTTGTTGCGATCTTTGCCCACTACGGCGGGTACCAATCGGGGCAGGCCTTCACGGACGGCCTCGTCCCGTCGGTGTGGGTCGGTGCAGTCATCGTCGCTATCGGCTCGATCGCCGCCTACGGCATCGGCAGACAGCGTCGCGCGCACGCGACCGCCAACGTTCCCGCGCTCGAATCGGTCTAGCGAGCTCGCGACGGTATAGGCTCCCTCGGTCCATGACCGAGGGAGCCTTGCTGTCAGTCGTCGTCACCGTCCTCAACGAGGCCGGAACTGTTGGTGAGCTCCATCGCCGTGTCGCCGACACGCTCGGGGATCGTCCGTTCGAGCTGATCTTCGTCGACGACGGCTCGACCGACGGCACGTTCGAGGCGCTTCGGACGATCTGTGCGGAGGACACCCGCGTTCGGGTTATTCGGCTGAAGCGGAACTTCGGTCAGCATCCCGCGATGCACGCAGGCCTCGTTCGGTCGCACGGCACGCAGATCGTGACGATGGATGGTGATCTCCAGAACCAGCCAGAAGACATCCCAAAGCTCGTCGCAGCGCTCAGCCGTGTCGATGTCGCCTCGGGTCGTCGCGTCGACCGCGCCGATTCAGTTGGTCGCACGTTGCCCTCGCGGGTGATCAACGGGCTCCTTCGTCGCTTCACGGGCGTTCCGATCTCTGACTTCGGCTGCGCCTTCAACGCGTATCGGCGTGATGCGATCGAACCGCTCTTCCCGTCGATTGGCAAGCAGAAGTTCACGAAGGCGCTCGTGCTTGCGAGCGGCGCGAGCGTCGAGGAGGTCGACGTTGCGCACGCGGCAAGCCGCGCCGGCTCGTCGTACTCGCCGATTCGTCTCGTGCGGCTCGCGCTCCACGTCGTTGTTGGGTTCTGGCCACAGCCGATCCAGTGGATCGGCCTCGCCCTCGGGCTCGTCTGCTCGGCCGCTGCCGCGATCCTCGCGGTCTATGGCGTCGTCTACTGGATCGACCAGTCGAACTTTCCAGGCCCGCTCTTTGCCGGCACCGGGATCGTGTTCGTCCTCGGTGTCGAAGGCTTCATCCTTGCGCTGATCGGGGAGTACCTCGGCCGGATTCAGCGCGACGTCGAGAACCGACCGCTCTACGCGGTGCGCGAAGAGTTGTAAGCTCCGAATCCGCGCGGGACGCCGCGCCGTCCGCCTGGGGCGGGCGTGGTCGACGAACACGGGGGCAGGGCAAGCAATGGGCAAGCGCGTACTGGTGACCGGTGGGGCGGGGTTCATCTCGTCCAATGTGGTCAGGCATCTCCTTGATCACTCAGATCACGAGGTCATCTCGCTCGACGCTTTGACGTACGCGGGCAACCTGGAGAATCTCGCCGATGTGCTGAGTCACCCACGGCTCTCGTTCGTCCACGGCGACATTCGGGACAAGGGGCTTGTTGCCGAGCTCGCCGCTGGCGTTGACGTGATCGTGAATGCCGCAGCCGAATCGCATGTCGAGAAATCGATTCGTGAAGGCGCATCCGAGTTTGTGACGACGAACGTCGAGGGCACGCAGATCCTGCTCGATGCGATTCGGCAGACGCCCGTCGAGCGCTTCATCCTGATCTCGTCATCGGAGGTGTACGGCACCGCCGAGTACGCACCGATGGACGAGGCGCACCCGCTCAATCCACGTTCGCCGTATGCCGCGACCAAGGCTGGCGCCGACCGGCTCGCCTACTCCTACGTCGCCACCTACGACCTGCCGATTGCGATTCTGCGTCCGTTCAACAACTACGGGCCCCGTCAGCATCCCGAGAAGTTGATTCCGCGCTTCATCACCCAGGCGCTGTCAGGCGAGCCGCTGACGATCCATGGCGAAGGCCACGCCTCGCGCGACTGGCTGTACGTCGGCGATGACGCCGAGGCGATTCAGGCAGTGATCGAAGCGCCGCTCGACAAGATCACCGGGGCAGTCCTCAACATTGCGACGGGCGTGGACATCTCTGTCAACGACGTTGCCGACGCGGTGCTTGACGCGCTCGGGAAGCCGCGCGATCACCGGGTACACATCGCCGAGCGGCTCGGCCAGGTTGATCGCCACATCGGCTCCACCGACGTCACGGCGGCAGCACTGGGCTGGCGCGCACGGACGTCGTTTGCCGAGGGATTGGAGCGCACCGTCGCCTGGTACCGCGACAATGAGGCGTGGTGGCGCGGAATCCTGGCCAAAGAAGTCTCCGCCTACTCGTCCTAGGCGCAGGTCCGGCTCAGCTCGGTCTGCTTGAAGCTGCCCGGCGCGAGGGGATCTGGACGGCGGTTGCTGATCGCGACCCGGGTGCTCCAGGGTTTGCGTTTGCCGATCGCCGGTGCATCGTCTCGACCGAGGACGAACCCGCGATCGAACGGCTGGCTGCGGCGCTTGACCTCGATGGGATCATCGCGCCAGGTACCGATTGGCCGGTGGCGGTTGCTGCGCGTGTCGCGGCCAAGCTGAACCTGCCGCATCCGATCGACCCGGCCACCGGGATCCTTGCGACGAACAAGCTCCGCCAGCGTGAGAGTCTCGCCGCCGCGAACGTTCCCCAGCCACGGTGGCAGACAGTTACCGACGGAGCTGTCTCGCTCGCTCTGCCGTGTGTAGTAAAGGCGCCCGACCGGCAGGGCCAGAAGGGGCTGTCGCTTGTCCGTGAGCAGAGCGAGCTGGCACCCGCGATCGCAAAGGCTCGCGCCGAATCGCGCAACGGCGTGGCGCTCGTCGAGGAGCTCGTCGACGGGCCTGAGGTGACAGTCATCGGGTACTCCCACGCTGGGAGCTACACCGCGCTTGCGGTGACCGACCGGATCGTTTCCGACCCGCCCGCGTTCGGTGTCGCGCTCGCTCACGTCTGGCCGTCGGTGCACGGGGGCGAGGCCGCTGAGGTGGCGCGCCAGGGGGTAGAAGCGCTCGGGATCATGAACGGACCGACGTACGCGCAGCTGCGTGTTGGCGCCGACGGGCCGAAGGTGATTGAGATCGCCGCCCGGCTCGGCGGTGGTCACGACGGTGAGCTCGTGTGGGCAGCGACCGGTGTCGACCTGAACGCGCTCGCGCTCGCAGCGGCGTTTGGCAATGCAGGCGAGCCCGCGATCACGGGCGAAGGGGCAGGGGGCGCGGTGACACGCTTCCTCGTTCCACCAGAAGGGACGCTCGAGGCGGTTGAGGTTCCCGAGGATCTGGTCGGCGTCGAGCGCGTGCGCCTCTACCGCTCGCCCGGCCATCTCTTTGGCCCATTCCGCTACGGCTCCGATCGCGCAGGTGCCGTCCTGACAGTCGGTGGTAGCCGCGAGGAGGCCGTCGAACGGGCCGAGGTCGCGGCAGACCGCATACGCTTCGTGACTGCTGATGCCGGAGCGCTCGTATGACCACCCGACGATGTCGAAGGGCTTGACCTGAGCGTCGAGACAGCACGGTCAACGTTCCTGCAGTTTCAACCACCTGCCGTCGGAGAGGAGGAGGTTGCTGCGGTCGCGGAGACGATCCGTTCGGGGTGGCTGACGTCTGGCCCGCGCGTTGCCGAACTCGAACGGCGCATGCGCGAGTACCTCGAAGCAGAGCATGTCCTCGCAGTGACGTCGGGGACTGCGGCTCTGCACCTCTCGCTCCTCGCGCTTGGTGTTGGGCCAGGCGACGAAGTGATTACGACGTCGCTCACCTGGCCCGCGACCGCGAACGTGATCGTGCACTGCGGTGCGACACCGGTCTTTGCAGACGTGCGCCCGGGCGATCTCAACATCGACCCAGAACGGGTTGCGGAGCTTGTCGGCACAAAGACGAAGGCGATCCTTCCCGTCCATCTCTATGGACAGTGCGCCGACCTCGACCCGCTCCACGCCTTGGGCATCCCGATCGTCGAGGATGCGGCCCACGCGGCAGAGTCGCGGTACCGCGGCCGGAAGATCGGCGGCCTCTCCGAGGCGACGTGCTTCTCGCTCTATGCGACCAAGAACATCGCGGCGGGCGAAGGCGGGCTGATCGCGACCAACGATGCCAAGGTCGCCGAGGCAGTCGATGCCCTCCGTGTGATGCGCCGGGGGCATGGGTCGCTCTACGACATCCCTGTTGCCGGATACAAGGCGAACCTTTCCGACGTGTTGGCCTCGATCGCACTCGTCCAGCTCGACAAGGTTGAACGACACGGCGCGATCCGCCAGCGTCAGTTCGACCTGTACGACGAGGGGCTTGCTGGAGTTCCGGGCGTTACTCCGGTCGATCGTGACGCCCGCGACGTTCACGCCTACCACCTCTATGCGGTGCGCATCGACGCCGAGGCATTCGGCGCCACGCGCGACGAACTGCAGCAGGCCCTGACCGCCGAGAACATCGGAACGTCAATCCACTTCCTGCCCGTGCATCGCCTGACCGCGTATCGCGATCGCCTTGTTGCAACCCAGCCTGAGCTTCCCGTCACCGAGCAGGCCGGTGCTGAGCTGCTGTCGCTACCGCTTTCGCCCGCTCACTCTGACGACGACATTCGCGACGCGATCGCTGCGATCCGTCGCGTTCACCAACGGTTCGCTGCATGAGGTCGAAGCTCCTCAAGGTTGGCGGCACCCTTGTCGTCACGGTTCTCGCATGTGGCTACATCGTCTGGAAGATCGACATCGGCAAGACGCTCCACATCCTCGGCTCGGCCGATTTGGGGTGGCTCGGTCTCTCGGCCTTCCTGATGCTGATTACGGTCGCGCCGATGACGTGGCGCTGGCAGCTCCTCTTGAAGGTGCGCGGGATCACCGACAACTACTGGTGGCTGACCCGGGCGTACTTCGTGTCGTATGCCGTAGGCCAGGTGCTGCCGACGTCGGTTGGCGGCGACGCATCTCGTATCTACGAGACGGCGAAGCGTCACCCAGGGATGACCACACCGATCACCGGTTCGGTGCTCCTCGAACGGGCGCTCGGTGGGGCGGTCACGCTCGTCCTCGCCGCGATCGGGTTCATGCTCGCAATCGGCAGGTACCACATTCAGACGTACCTCTGGATCGAGGCGCTCTTCGTGGTGCTCACCGCGTTCGCTGGGATCGTCTTCTTCTCGCGCACCGTGCGGCAGTGGCTGCGGTTCGGGGTGCCGATCGCGCGCCGCTTCAAGATCGAGCGGCCCGCACGCGCGGTGTACGAAGGTATTCACGGCTACCGCGCGTATCCCTCAACCCTCGCCACGGTCTGTGGTGCAACGGTGTTCGTCCAGGCAGGTCGGATCGTCGCGATCTGGGCGGCAGGCCAGGCCGTCGGCGTCGACCTGTCGCTTCGACCCTACTTTGTGCTCGGCCCGCTGCTCTTCCTCGTAATGCTCGTGCCGTTCACGGTCAACGGACTCGCCGTTCGTGAGGCGTTCTTCGTCGACTTCCTTGGCCATGTCGGCGTTGGTGCCGATCCGGCGTTCGCGACGGGCTTCCTGTTCTTCGTGCTGACCCTTGTCCTCTCCCTGCCCGGACTGATCGTGCTGCTCTGGGAGGGCATCCGGCGCGAGCCAACGCCCGATGTCTGACCTTCCGAAGGTCGCCGCCGTTGTCGTCACACTCAACGGCCTACCGTGGCTACCACGATGTCTGGACTCGCTCGGGGATACCCCGACCGTTGTCGTTGATCACGGCTCAACCGACGGAACCATCGAACTCGTGCGCGAGAGCTATCCGCGTGTGCTGCTTGTTGAGCAAGGGAATCTGGGGATGGGTGCGGGCAACAACGCAGGAATGCGTGCACTCGCCGCGGACTTCTGGTTCCTCGTCAACTCGGACGCGTGGGTCGAAGCTGGAGCGCTCGACGAGCTTCTGGCGTTCGTGGATGCTCGCCCGCGCGCCGCTGTCGTGGGGCCGCGGCTTCTCAACACCGACGGGACGCTGCAGAAGAGCGTGCGCGCCGACCCGACCCTCTGGGGTCTCGCGACCGAGTACTTCTTCCTACGCAAGCTTGCGCCCAACACGCGCGTGATGAACCCGATGTACATGGGTGGGTTCGCTCACGATGCCGCCGCACAGGTCGACTGGGTGTCGGGAGCAGCGCTGCTTGTACGCCGCGAGGCAGCGACTGAGGTCGGCCTCTTCGACGAGGCGTTCTTCATGTTTAGCGAGGAGTCCGACTGGCAGCGCCGGTTCCGCGACGCTGGTTGGGAAGTCTGGTTCGACGCCGCGGCGACAGTGGTGCATGTCGGTGGCGCCTCGCACGGCGGCCGGCTGTACGTCGAGAACCTTCGCGGCCATCTTCGGTGGTTTGCGAAACACCGAGGGTTGAAGACGGCGCGGCGCGCCCGGGTGCTGCTGCTGACGGCTCTACGCCTACGCACGCTCGTCTACCGAGGTGAGCGTGGCGCGTTGTACCGCGAAGGCGTGCGCTTCCTGTCGTCAGGTGACGTGGAGGCGCTGCTCTCGTGATCGAGTACCTGCGGCTCGCCTTCGCGACGTGCATCGTCTTGTTTCCAGGGCGCCTCGCGGCACGCGCGCTCGGGCTTCGGGATACCGCATCGACCGTGGCGCTCGGTCTCGCCTGCGTGTTTGTCGCCTGGGCGGTGGTGTTCACCGTGCACGCGACGGTGTGGTTTGGGCTGCTCGTCCTGTTCCTGATCTGCGTCGGGCTCTTTCTCGTCGCCAGGCGCGTTCGTCGCGTGCCGCGGATCGCGGGTCACCCCGCGGTCTGGTTGGTTGGGATCGTGCTCGGCCTGCTGCTTTGGCACGTTGCCGGGCCCGTGACCGGCGACGGCCTCTTCCACCTGGCACGTGTGCGCAAGCTCGTTGAGCTACCGGGCCTGCATCTGCGGAGCGTCGATGAGCTTGCCGGTGGCGGACTCCATCCGGGCTACGCCTTCCCGCTCTGGCATGGCTTCCTGGCATTTGTCGCTGCCCTCTCGGGGCTCGACTCCGGGTCGGTTGTGAAGCACGAGGCGGCCGTCTTGATGCCGCTCGCGTGCGCCGCTCTTTGGGAAGCGGCATTCCGCCTCTTCGGCTCACGGTCAGCAGCCTGGGCGGTGCTCCTCGGTCAGCTCGGCGCGCTGCTCTTTGCCGCCGGGCACGGAGGGTCGTTCGCGCTCCTCGCGCTTCCAGCGACCGTCTCGCGGGTATTGCTCGCCCCCGTCGCGCTCGCCCTCGTCTTCGGCTGGCTCGAGACGCGTCGCCGCGGCTATCTCGTTGGTGTCGCTGCGATCTTCGGGGAGCTCGCGCTCGTCCACCCGACGTATGCGCTCTTTGTGTTGCTTCCCCTTGTGGGCTACGCCGTGTTGCGGCCGCGCGAGTGGCGCGCAAATGCGGCGTTCTTCGGTGCCGCGATCGTGCCGGTTGGACTCGCGCTTGCCTGGCTCAAGCCGATCGTTGACGAGACGCTCTCGCATAATCCCGCGCCTGCGGAGCGGCTCGCCGAACTCCTCCGCTACGGCAACCAGCTGCAGGTGTGGAACGACCACCACTACCGGATGGGGGCGGGAACGATCACGCGGGCGGGCGCAGTCGTTGTGTTCGGAACGCTGTTGATTCCGTTTGCTGGTGCGGCGCTCCGACGGCGGTGGGGGGCCTTCGTACTCGGAGGCTCGCTCGTGATCTTGGGCACCGTGCTGATCCCGGAGATCTTCCCGCGGTTTGCCGATGTGGTGTCACTCTCCCAAGCCCGACGGGTAGCAGGCTTCATCCCGATCCCGTTCGCCTTCGCTGGCGGCCTCGCCGTGCTCTGTGGGTTCACACGCGCGACGGTGCCGGCCGCCTTGGTTGCGGGGGTTGGGCTGCAGATCGCGTATCCCGGCGATTTCAACTACAACCTTGCGCACCCAGGCCCCGCGGTGATCACGTGGTGGGCGGCGGTCGGGGGAGCCGGAGCGCTCGCGGCAGGATTCCTCGTTCGTCGCCACCGCCCGTTTATCGAACGGCGCTGGTCGGGAGGTCTCGCGGCGGCACTCTTCGTCCTACCCGTTGCTGTTGCGGGATTCATCCATTGGAGTCCGTTCCAGCGAACCGATCCAGATGCTCTCTCGCCAGCGCTTGTCGCGGCGCTTCGACAGGTGCCGGCGCAGGCCGTCGTGATCGCCGATCCCCAGACGAGCTACCGGATCGCGGCTCTCCGTCCGGTCTATCTCGTGGCTGCACCACCCGTCCATGTTGCGAATACCCGAGCGAACAATCCGTACGGTCGGTTCCGTGATGTTCAGCATTGGCTCGCGACCGGTGACCCAGCCGTGCCCAAGCGCTACGGTGCCACCTGGGCCGTGCGCGGCTCGCGCCTCTATCGTCTGACCCCATGAAGGTTCTCATCGTCTCCCTCTACTTCCCGCCTGCAGGTGGCGGGGGTACGGCCCGTCCGTTGAAGATGGCGACGCACCTGCCAGAGCTGGGGATCGAGACTCACGTGCTTGCCCCGAGCGGGTTCAACTGGGTGCACAACGACGAAGAGGCATTGGCGGCGCCGACGCTCGCATGGGTGCACCGCGCCCGGTACATCGGACCCCGTGGCCGTAAGCCAGCAGAGGAGCTGCGCGGCACGACGGGCCTCGTTCGCTACCGCAAACACGCAGAACTCTTCGGCCGACGCTTGCTCGTGCCCGACGAGGCGGTGAGCTGGAACATGACTGCGCTTCCTGCCGCGATTCGCCTCGTGAAGCGCGAGGGAATTGACGTTGTTCTGACGACCTCACCCCCTGGCTCGGTTCACCTGATTGGTGCAGGAGTGAAGCGTGCGACCGGCGTGCCGTGGGTTGCCGATCTTCGTGATCCGCTCACCGGACATACCCACCGCAACATTGAGAAGTTCCTCGTGCGCGCGAAAGAGAAGGGATCGGCAGGTGTGGCTGAGATCGTTGGCCGGTACGCCGACGCTGTCGTCACTGTCTCGGGCGCGATCACCGAGGAGACGATCGCGCGCGGCGTGCGAGGCGAGGTCGCCGAGATTCCAAACGGCTGCGACTTCGACGACTTTGCGGGGCTCGAGTATCGGCGGGGCGAGACCTTCCGCATCACGCACGCGGGATCGTTCTTTGGCAAGCGCGATCCGAAGCCGTTCCTCACGGCGCTCGCCCGTGTTGAAGGTGTCAGCGTGCGGTTCGTGGGCGACTTTCGCGCCGCCGACCTTGAGTACGCGCACAGCTTGAACCTCGGCGACCGCTTCGAAGTGATCCCGTATGTGCCCCGCCAGGAGTCGCTACGACTTCAGCGCGACTCGGAGGCGCTGCTCCTGCTGATCGCCGAATCGGGCGGTCGCGGTCGTGCCGTGCTCTCGGGCAAGGTGTTCGAGTACCTCGCGGCCGAGCGACCGATCCTCGCAGTGGTGCCGCCGGATGGCGCGGCGGCCGACCTGATTCGTGAGGCAGGCGCGGGCGTTGTCGTCGCAACGGACGATGTCGACGGGATCGCGCGTGAGCTCGCCGGGCTCCGCGACCGCTGGCGTGCAGGCGAGCTCGACGCGCCGCCGCTCTCTGACGCATGGCGTGCGAAGCTTTCACGGCGAGCACGAATGCAAGAACTCGCTGACCTCCTCCACCGGGTGAGTGGGACATGAAGCGACTGACAAGCGGTCTCTTCTTCGCGACCCTCTTCTGTTGCACCTTCGAGAAGGTCCACTGGAATGTCGCCGGAACCGTGTCGCTCGCTGACCTCCTGGCGATCTGCTTCCTCACCACCTTCCTGATGGGTTCGCGCGCGCGTGTTCCACGCACCACTCAGGTGTTGATCGGTTTCCTCACGCTATTCCTCGTGCTCGATCTGATCGGCTTCTACGACCTGCAGACGGCGATGGATCTGCAGCAGTACACCAAGGGGCTCGTGAAGTGGCTGATCCACTTCGGATTCCTCGTCGGGGCGGTGACCTGGCTCTACCGACGTGGACGTGACTACTACTGGAAGGCGTTTGCCATCTTCACGCTGGGCGTGCTCGCAAACGCTGGCTTCGGCATCCTTGAGCTCCTCGCAGCGCGCGCTGGAACGAATCTTGATGCCTACACCGTGTCCCCGCTCACGGGTGGCGCAAGCCAGATCAACGTCTACGGAGCTGTCGAAGGGCAGTCGGTGTTTCGGCCGAATGCCCTCACAGGCGACCCAAACCACCTCGGGATCATGATCATCGTCCCGCTGCTTGTTCTCGCACCGCTCTACCTGCGACTTGAACGAGATCACCGGCTGCGGCGTCACCTTGGCCTTGCGATCGGCTTCTTGATCATCGTTGAGCTGCTGACGCTCTCGCGCAGTGGAATCCTCGGCCTCGCTGTTGGAACGCTCGTGCTCGCCGTTCCGTACCGCCACTACCTGCGTTCGAAGACGCTTCTTTACCCGCTCGGCGGTGCGTTCGCGGTACTCGCGGTGGCTGTCGCGTCGCAGTACCACTACTTCGAGGTCGTCTTCAAGTCGCGTGTGCAGACTGGAGGCGGCTCCGAGAACGCGCACTTCGCGGTCTACAGCTTCATCCCGGCCGTGCTCCACACCCACCCGCTCTTCGGACTCGGCTTCAACACGTTCTCTGTCTACTACGGCTTCATCACCGGCAAGACCAATTGGGGACCGCACTCCTACTACGTGGCGTTGATCGTTGAGACGGGCCTCGTGGGCACCGCTGCGTTCGGCATGTTCCTCGTGTGGATCTTCGCGCGGCTTCGCCGAGCTCGGCTGCTTGGAAAGGCGCTCGCCGCAGCGCGCGACCCGCTGGCCGCTCGTGTGTCGCCGCTCGCCTGGGGGTACACAGCCGCGCTGCTCGGGACGATGGCCTCAAACGCCTTCTACCTGACGATGCAGTTCTATTACTTCTACGTCTTCTTGGCGCTCGCTCTCGCGATGGCGCCGATCTTTGGCTCCTCCGCGAGTCGCTCGAAGTCCTGACGATGCGGATCTGTGTTCTCACGACGTCGTACCCGCGCGATGCGGACGACGTTGCTGGCGTGTTCGTTGCAGACACCGTGACGGCGTTGCGGGCCGCCGGCAACGAGGTCGAAGTTGTCTCGCCTGCGACCTTCCGACACTTCGGCATCGCCTACGGGGACGGAATCGTTCAGAACCTCCGTCGTCGCCCGCTGCTCCTGCTCGCGGTTCCGTTCTTCCTCATGAACTTCGCGCGCGCCGCGCGACGGGCGGCGCAGGGTGCGGACGTCGTGCACGCCCACTGGCTGCCGTCGGTGATCCCCGGCCTTGCAACCCGGCGACCGCTCGTTGTCCAGGTGTGGGGTACCGATCTTGAGCTCGCACGCCACGCACCGTTCCTCGCGCGGCTCCTGATCCGGCGTGCGCGTGTTGTCGTTGCCGCCTCAACGTTCCTTGCCGACGCTGCCCGGAAGTACGGCGCCCGAGAGGTGGTCGTCGTCCCGACGGGCGTGAGAATCCCGGAGGGTGTCGCCGATCCTGCCGAGCCAGCACACGTGCTGTTTGTTGGTCGCCTCTCTGCCGAAAAGGGCATCGAGGAGTTCCTCGCAGCAACCGACGGGCTGCCCCGCGTGATCGTCGGCGATGGCCCCCTGCGTGACCGCGTACCCGAGAGTGTTGGGTTCGTTCCACCGAGCGAGCTCGGGCCATATTTTGAGCGCGCGTCGGTCGTATGTGTCCCATCGCGTCGTGAGGGGTACGGGATGGTCGCGCGCGAGGCGCTCGCCCACGGCCGGCCCCTTGTCACGACGGGGGTTGGCGGGCTTGCCGATCTTGCGGGCGACGGCGTGACGTTCGTGCCGGTCGCAGACCGCGACGCGCTACGTCGCGCGATCGAGAGCCTTCTCGGTGATCGACAGACCGCACGGACGTTCGGCGCGAAGGCGCGTCAGCGTGCGGAAGCCGAGCTTTCGGTCACCCGCGAGCTGGCGACGCTCACCGAGGCCTACCGGCTGGCGGCAGCTCCACCGTCTCGCCGTGGATGAACTGCCGGCACCACCACTCGAATGAGAGCAGCGACCAGATAAGCAGGCGGCGGTTTGCCCGACCGGACGTGTGCTCCTCGAGAATCGAGCGCACGTACGCGGGCTGCAAGAACTCGTAGATCGCCGCATTGTCGTTTCCGAGGAGGCGATTGATGTAGTCGACGCTCTCTCCTCGGAACCAGCTCGCATCGGGTGCGCTAAATCCCTGCTTCGGACGCTCAGCAACTTGCTGAGGTACGACTGCAGACATCGCGCGGCGGAGAATCGCTTTACCCGCACTGGTCTGCTCGTACAACAGCCGTTTGCCGGCCATGTTCTCGTCGACGGCAGGCGTTGCTCCGTCGCGTCGCACCTTGAGCGATGTGGGA
>CAIWTI010000139.1 GCA_903915545.1 uncultured Actinomycetes bacterium
CCGAGAACACTGCGCTCAGTAAGAAGTTCCTAAGAAAGTCGCCGAACCACGCAGCCCGCGACTGCGTCGAAAAGCCCCACTCGTGCTCGCGCCGGAAGCCGAGCTCGTACGCAAGCGGAAGCCGAATCACGGTGATCGCCGAAACGATCCCTATCGGTAAAACCCCGCAACCAAGCCACCATTCGCCGATTCGCGGGTGAAACCACAGCGCTGCAACGGCGATCACGGTGACGCTGAGCAACGTGTCCGCAACCAGTCCGACATATCTCGGACGGTGATAGCGCCGAGCCCTCTCAATCGCCTCCGGAGCGAACGCGAGTGGTTTAGGGGGTAGCAGGTGGCCGGGCACCGGGCTACTGTAGGACACCTATGGCGATGGACACCTCAGTTTCCGGCACCTCAGCGATCGTTGACGCCCAGATCGCGCTCTCGCGCGATTGGCGTCGGTTGATCCGTTTCGCAACCTTCATCGCGGTGCTCACAAGCCCGTCGGTGTTCATTTGGTACCACCACAATCACCACTGGTCGTTCGCGAAGACCCTCTTCATCACGTTCATCACGGTGCTCGCGTTCCGCGGCGCTGTTGAGCTCATCGTCCGGCGCTACATCCCGTGGCCCAGCCTCTTCGGTAGCGAAGACAAGCGGCTCCACGAAGAAGACGTCGTCAACCGGCGTCGCGCCTGGACATGGCGCTTCTATTTCAAGATCACGGTCATCCTCGGGATCTTCATCACGATCATGTGGTACTTCCGCGGTGGCTCGTACTTCGGAACGTTCGGGTGGCTCTTCTCGAAGATGGGCCATGTGTTCTCGAGCACGCAGTTTTGGCTGCAGCTCGCGACGATCGGCTTCCTCTTCATGGCGAACTTCCTGATCTTCATGGGCCCGCTTGTCCTGATGGGCTACACGCAGATCAAGGGCTTCGAGCCAGGCGACGCCGACTGGGGCGTCAAGCTCGACGATGTCCGCGGCCAGGCCGAGGCGAAGGAAGACATTCGCCGCGTCGTGTCGCTGTGGCAGTCAGGTGAGATCTTCGAAGGTGCCGGCGGTAAGCGTGAGCGCGGTCTGCTCTTCGTCGGCGCTCCCGGTACCGGCAAGACGATGCTCGCCAAGGCGATCGCGACGGGCTTCAACAGCCCGTTCGTCTCGATCCCAGGCTCTGGCTTCGCCGCAACGTTCATCGGTATCGACGCCGTCATCGTGCGCCTCTTGGCTGCCAAGGCACGGCGTCTCGCCCGTAAGTGGGGCGGCCAGTGCATCGTGTTCATCGACGAGATCGACGCCGTCGGCATGCGCCGCCAGGCTCTCGTCAACAACATCGAGCCGAACGTCGGCCCGCCGCAGAACGAGTTCTTCGGCCCGTGGGGTGCGATAAACGAGAGCGGCGACTTGATTCGCGAGTCCGCCGAGTGGCGCGAGTGGCTGTTCCGCCAGCGCGCGGGCGGCCCCGTCGATCGCTACCCGGGTTGGGTTCGGCGTGGCGCGCAGATCGTCAACCAGGGGCTCTTCCCCGGTATGGGCGGCGGCGGCGGCGGTCTGGCCCTGAACCAGCTGCTGA
>CAIWTI010000140.1 GCA_903915545.1 uncultured Actinomycetes bacterium
CAAGACGATCGCGTTCTTCGACACCCTGCTGAAGAGCAACAAGGCCATCGCCCGCGTCGGCCGCTGATCCGTGTTTAATAAACATCCGGTAAACACCGGGTGCTCGCGAGGATTGACCTGAAACGCTGACGCGTCTGCGCCGAAGGGCATTCCTCGCGAGGACTCGCGAGCCCTCGCGAGCGGGTGCGTGCATGTGCCTGCACGTGTGCGCACGTTGTCATCGCGAGTCGGCGAATTCACATTCGCCGTTAGCGAGGGATCTTTGTGCGGCGGAAGTTAAGGATCCCTCGCTGCGCTCGGGATGACAGAGGTGCGAGCTCATCGCGCGAGTCTATGCGCGCGAACGCCAACTCCCTATTACGGTCGTTACTGACGACATAACGCTGGCCGGCCTGAAACGGAACGGGGCCGTTCAAGCGCCATCGACGCTCGAACGGCCCCGTCGGCAGAACGAATTTACTGGGCTGCGACCTGGCGCGGGAGCGCGTTCACGACCGATGCCTTGCCCGAGGTCATCTCGTCGTAGATCCACTTGTAGGTCTTCTCCATGCCGGCCTCGAGCTTCACCGACGGAGCCCAGTTCATCAGCTTCTTGATCAGCGTGTTGTCGCTGTTGCGGCCGCGCACGCCCTTGGGCGCGTCGAGCTTGTAGGAGCGCTTGAGCTTCACGCCCGCAATCTTCTCGACGATGTCGACCAGCCGATTGATCGACACGAGTTCATCCGAACCGATATTCAGCGGCTCGATGATGTCGCTCTGGGCCAGCTTGATCGTGCCTTCGGTGCAGTCGTCGATGTACATGAACGATCGCGTCTGCTCGCCGTCGCCCCAGATCTCGATGTCGAGCTTGCCCGACATCTTGGCGGCGATGACCTTGCGGCAGATCGCGGCCGGGGCCTTCTCGCGCCCGCCGTCATAGGTGCCTTCCGGCCCGTAGACGTTGTGGTAGCGCGCGACGCGCGTAGCGATGCCGTAGTCCTCGCGGTAGTGCCGGGCCATGCGCTCGCTGAACAGCTTCTCCCAGCCGTAACCGTCCTCGGGAAGGGCGGGGTAGGCGTCCTCTTCCTTGAGCGCGGTCACGTTGGCGTCGGTCTGCTTGTCGCCGTTGTAGACGCAGGCCGACGACGAATAGAAGAAGCGCTCGGTTCCGGCTTCCTTGGCGGCGACCAGCATGTGCGTGCTCACCAGCACCGACAGCATGCACTCGGCCTTGTGGGTCTCGATGAAGCCCATGCCGCCCATGTCGGCGGCGAGGTTGTAGATCATCTTGGCGCCCTTGGCGGCGGCGCGGCAGGGCTCGAGCAGGGCGAGGTCGCCCACCTGGTTCTCGACGCCCGGTGTCTTCTGGTACCACTCGTTGAGCGGCTTGTTGTCGACGCCACGGATCTTAGTGTGGCCGCGCTGCTGCAGCACCTTCACGAGGTGACCGCCGATGAAGCCACCGGCGCCGGTGACGACCACGAGATCATTGTTGGACATGGACGAGCCTTTCATGCGAGCGACGGCCAGCGATGGTCGTTAGGGGGGTGGCCGGCCTTAGGCCGGCCTTTTCAACGGCTTGCGGCTCGTTCGTCAAGCCGCCCTATGCCGCATCAGTGTATCATGGATCGCCGGGAAACCGATGGTCCGGCGCAAAAAACTCTCATATACCAGTGACATAGCTCGTGCTCGCCACAATCACCCCCGTCATCCTGACCTACAACGAAGCGGCCAATATCGGCCGTTCGCTGGAACGCCTGGCTTGGGCGCGCGAGGTCGTGATCGTCGACAGCGGCTCGACCGACGACACCTTGGCGATCGCCGCCCGCTTTCCCAACGTCCGCGCCGTCCAGCGGCCCTTCGATACCCATGCCCAGCAGTGGCGGTTTGCGGTCGAGGAGACCGGCGTCGCCTCCGACTGGGTGCTGCGGCTCGATGCAGACTATATGCTGGAACCGGCCCTCCGCGACGAGCTGGCAGGCCTCGCCCCGGCGCCCGAGACGGCGGCCTACGAGATCGGCTTTACCTACTGCATCGAGGGCAAGCCGCTGCGAGCCTCCCTCTATCCCGCGCTGCCGGTCCTGTTCCGGCGCGGCAAGGGCCGCTTCGTGCAGGACGGACACACTGAGAAGCTGCGAATCGACG
>CAIWTI010000141.1 GCA_903915545.1 uncultured Actinomycetes bacterium
GCCGAGTTCGCCGTTCGGGCCGGTAGAGAAGAGCACGTTCCCGTAGAAGGAGCGCACCTCCATGCCCATGCCGCGTGTGTCGGTCGCGAGTGCCGACCAGCGTGCGCGATGGTCGAGGCCCCAACCGATGTGGGCAATGCCATAGGCCCGTTCATCGTTGAACGACTCCATGTAGTCCTTCAGCAGGTCGGCGTCGAGACCACCGCGGATATCGATGATTCGACCCTTTTCGATCGTCAGGTGAATCGGCGTCTGGATGTACGACTTGTGCGGCAGCAGAATGTCTCCTGGCGCAAGCACAACCTTGCCGTCGACGCCCGTGTCTGCGCCACCGCTGAAGACGAAGCCCGACGGCCAGTGATCCCAGCGGCCCGGCGTGTCGGTGTACCCGTACTGCGTGACGGTTGGGTACTTCGTCATGTCGTAGACGACGTCGGTGCCCGCGTCGTTTGTGAAGCGCAGCGACTTGGCCTTGGTCATCAGCTCGGAGCCGATCTCGACGCGCTCACGGATCTCGGGGATCGGGAAGAGGCGCTGGAGGAGATCGACGGGCTCGATGCAGAGCAGGATGCGGGTCCCTGCGGCCTGGATCTCGTGCTGCTCAGGCGAGAAGAGCAGGAACATCAGGTCGATCAGGATGTCGGCCTCTTTGAGCGTTTCGACGACGGGGCGGTTGTTCGCCAGGGGAGTCGTACCGACCGTCCATGTTCCGAAGTCGCCGTCGAGGCTCGACGATGCTTCGGGAAGGGTGACGTGGTACGAGGTCGCGCCGAGCTTGCCGGCAGCGGCCTGGAACGCGTCGGCGTAGTCGCGTCGCTGGTCGCCCTGCGAGAGGACGGCGACTGTCTCGCCTTCGTGGACGCCACACATCTCAAGCGCCCTCTTGCACAGATCGACGAAGCCGTAACCGGTGGTCATACGTGGTCCTTTCCTATGGTGTCTCGGCGGAAGCTGGGCGCGAGAGCTTCAGGGGATGGAGCAGGGAGCGGAGCAAAGAGAGTGTCTGTTCGGGCCTGTCCCACGGCACCATGTGGCCCGCGCCTTCGACGGCGAGGATCGCTGGGGCGGGATTGGTCGACCTGAGCGTCGCGACATCGGCGTGTGTGACGACGGGGCTCGCAGTGCCGTAGACGAGCGTCGCGTTCGACCCGAGCTGCTGCCAGAGCGGCTCGAAGGTTTCGCGCTCGAAGTTCGCGTGTGTTTCGTGGACAGCCACACGCGCGCAGGTGCCGAGCCAGCGTGCGCGGAGTCCGCGCTCTCGTTCGGTCCAGGCGGGGTAGAACCGGGCGACGCCCTCGGCGTCGGTGCCAGCGTCTGCGTCGTTGAGTTGAGCGTCGAACACGCTCAGCGGCATCGGGTAAGGGCGGTTCGTATTGCTCATTGGGGGATCGATCGCGATCACATGTCCGACGACATCTGGGTGTGCGGCCGCGAACGCCGCAGCGATCCTCGCGCCAAGCGAGTGGCCGATCAGCGTTGGTCGATCGAGTCCGAGCGCATCGATCACCGCGAGCGTGTCGACGACGTAATCGTCGAGGGTGTACCCGGTTGTCGGCGTGTCCGAGAGTCCGCGACCGCGAAGATCGATCGTGACCACGCGTGCAAGGTCACCGAGTTCGCGCGCCATGAAGTCCCAGGTCACAGCCGGGCTTGTGATTCCCGGCAGGACGACAACAGCGGGGCCGTCGCCCGCATAGTCGAGTGCGTGTAGTTCGATGCCGTTCGCGTCGATGTGCACACCGGTTGCCCCGGTTGCAGCGATGTCCGCGCGCAGAGCTTCAGGCATCAGGCGTTCGCGAGATAGGAGAGGGCGTCCTCAAGGGCGATCACGTCACCGTACTTCGCCTGTATGTCGAAGAGGTTCGCATCGTGCGGCCCGCGAGCCCGGTCACCAACGCACTCGGCGACGACCAGCGTGGGAAAGCCCTCCTGGACAGCATCGACAACAGAGGCTCGAACGCACCCGCTCGTCGTCGCGCCACAGATCACGACCGTGTCTACGGCGAGCGCACGCAACTGATCGGCGAGGTCAGTGCCGAAGAACCCGGAGGCGCCTTTTTTGACGAGGATCGGCTCATTCGCCTGCGGTTCGAGGCGCGGGTCGATGTCGACGAGTTCGGAGCCGGCCGCGAGGATCACGAGGCCGGGTGCCTTCGCGAGCCAGGCAAGCGTGTTCGCATCGCCCTCGTCGTAGGCGATCGTTGTGAACAGCACGGGGTGCCCGACGTCACGGGCGACATCGAGCAGCTCCTTTGTCGCGGCAACCTCGGCGGAAAGCTCGGATCCTGTCGCGAACTGCGGCTCGGTGAAGCCTCGGCTGAAGTCGATCACGACGACGGCGGGCCTGTTACCGCGCTTCACGGTGGCGCCAAAACCGGCTCGTTCGTAGATCCGATCGGTTTCTGCATCAGACATTTGCGTGCGCCCCCTTGAATCTCATCTTGCGTACTTGTATACAGACACCGTGGGTGGCTGTCCAGCCGAGGCTGGTAATCGTGATGGCGAGAGTGTGCGGCACGTGAGGCCAGCTGCCCCATGCCTATGGACGACGCTGTCCCGGGCAAAGGTGAAGGACGCCCGACGGAGAACGGATATCCGTGAATCTCTGCAGGCAAAGCGGTGTGGTTTCCCAAATGGTCTTGCAATGGCACGTGGCAGCGCCCGGCCCCGGTCTCGTCGGGAGCCGGCTCTTTTCCTCTGCCGCACGAGCGTGAGAGGCGCTCGTAGCGGCGGTCACTGAACCGAGGAGACAGCTCAATGCAGGTGTTTAAGGATCAGCTCACGATCGAGAACTACTACCTCGATTTCTTGTATTCGCTCGCGGCGATGTGCGTGGTGCTCATCGTTCTCGGCATCGGCTTCATCGACGGCGGCCTCGTCCGCACAAAGAACATGCTCGACGCGTGGGTGCAGAAGATTGGCGCCGCCATCATCGGCGGTCTCAGCACCCTTGTCTTCGGGTACGCACTCTGGCAGTGGTCGTTCAACCAGGCGTTCGGCGTCCCCAACCCCTTGAAGCAGGCGCTCAAGGATTGGTGGATTGGTGGCCCGAATGTCACGACCTTCGCCACCTACATCGATCCAAAGATCCTTCCCGAGGCGGACACGCAGCAGATCTTCCTGCTGTTCTTCATGACGTTCTCGATGGCGACGATGGCCCTGGTGCACAGCGCGGTCGTCGAACGGATAAAGGCGCTCCCGCTCTACACGGTGGCACTCGTGGTGGGTCTCATCACCTCCCCGCTTGCCGGTTATCTCTGCTGGGGTTCGGTCAGCCCGCTCACGAACCGTGGCGTGCATGACTTCGACGGTGTGTACCCGCTCTACATCTTCGCTGGTACGACCGCTCTCGTCCTCGCGTGGCGGCTCAAGCCGCGCCGTGGGATCGCTCTTGGTGCTCAGGCGTCGGTTGCTGATCGTCCGCCGACCAACCTGTGGATGACGGGTGCCGGCGCGATGATCATCGTGTTCGCACTGCCGTTCGTTGCGCTTGGCTCGGGCTACATCGTTCCGGGTGAGGGCTTCTTCGGCATCTCGATGACCTCGAGCGGCTTCGGCATCGTGATGATCAACGTGCTGACGGCGTTCCTCGCCGGCGGTGTCGGTGGTCTGCTGATCGCGTACAAGGAGCGGCAGGCAGCGTGGGTGTTCCTTGGCCCGATCTCAGGCGCAATCATCTGTGGCGCGCTCTTTGATGTCGGTCGCCCGTGGGATGTCGCAATCCTGGCGTTCTTCGGCCCGTTCGTCACCCTGCTTGGCCAGAAGCTGATGATCAAGCTTGGGATCGACGATCCGAAGGTTGTTCCGCTCGCTCTCTGCAACGGTGTCGTCGGCACGATCGCAACGGGCTTCATTGCCTGGGGCGACAAGACCGGTGGCTACTTCGGGCTTGAAGGCAAGTACGGCTTCCAGCACGCGTCGATCAACCCGGGCTGGCAGGCAATCGGTGCCCTGGCGATCATTGCGCTCGCCGGTATCCCGACCCTGATCATCGCGCTCATCTTCGAGAAGACCTCGGGTCTCGCCGTCGATGATGCGGGCCAGGACGCGGGCCTCGATCACGTCTACTGGGATCACGCTGCGGCGTAGCCCGAGACGGAATTGGTTGTGCACTGCGGGCCGCGAAAGCGGCCCGCAGTCATTTCTGGCGGAGGAGGGGCTACGCCGAGGCGGCGGTGTCGCGCTCGAACGCCTCTTGGGCGGTCACCGCAACCTCGCCGGTCCAGAGGACGTGTTCGGCCATTGCAGTTGCGGCGGCGTCGCCGTCACCGATCCGGATCGCTTCGGTAATCGCGCGGTGGTGCTCTTCGACGGTCGTGCGTGTGTTGGCGCGATACGCACCGAACGCGCGGTAGCGGGCCGGGATCGCCATCACCTGGTTGATCATCGCGTCGAGCTGGCGGATCGCGGCGGCTTCTGCGATCAATGCGTGGAATGAGATGTTCTCGGCGATCAGATCGGCTGCGTCGTCCTCGTGTTCGGTCAGCGCGTGGAAGCGCTCGTTGCTCGCGTCGAGCTTGCGGACGAGTTCTGCGCCGCCCCGCTCGGCGGCGACACGAGCTGCGAATCCCTCGAGCTGTGCGCGCAGTCGGTAGATGTCGAGCAGCTCCGCGGCCGAATACGAGCGGACGATCGCCGGCCGGTTGGGTGCGCCTTCGACCAGACCTTCGTTGCGCAGCTGGATCAACGCCTCACGCACGGGCGTCCGGCTCGTACCAAGCTCCTTCGCGAGCTGCTCCTCGCGCAGCGACTGTCCAGGCTCCAGGCGGCCTTCAATGATTGCGGTACGTACGAGCCGTACGATCACGCCGCTCGTTCGTTCCGCCACGATGCCCGGCTGCTCGCCGAGGAATGTTCCTTGCTCGCTCATTGATTTGGCCCAGCATAGAACGGCTGGGGGTGCGGGGGATCGCGGATCGACGGGGAACGATGGATAAGCCTGCCACTTCCGCTTGACCGGACCCCGTACGTTTGCCCACCAAGCTTTACAACTTTTGGTGCCTGGCTCGTACTGCTTGTGGGACACTCAAAGGTGGTTACCCTCGATCGTAGGAGTTCAGATGCGTCGCGCCCTCTTCATCCTCACGTTGGCTCTCACCGCTGCGATCGCCTCGACGGCGAACGCGTCGCAGGTGATCACTACGCACAACGGCACGAACTTCTCGCTCGGTGTGAACGGCAAGGGCGAAGCGATGCTCACCTACACCGAAGAGGGGCGCGTGAGGCACATCCTCGTGTCGGGAGCGATCAACGCGAACGATCCGACCACGGCTAAGCCGCAGGTGCGCTTCGACCTTGGCTACGACGGCGGCTACAAGGCGAAGTTCAGCGAGGACACAGAGGCACAAAAGGCGCTCGCCAATCTGCGGTCGCTTCAGGATCAGATGGCGAAGGCCACCGCGGCGCACAACAACACGCTGCGATATTCGATCGGGTCGAAGATTACGGACGCGTACGCGGTGCTCAGCAAGCTTCGCGACGCGGCGTCGAATTACTGGAAGACGTTCACCTGCCCCAGATACGACGGACCCCGGCTCGTCGAACTGGAAGTCGCATGCAAAGCGCCCGACGGCAGTTACTGGGCTGTCCAGTCGTGGCCGCGCTAGCTTCCCGACTACGGCGTTGCACCAACCGGCACCCAGGCGGCGAACGAAGTGCACCTGTCGCACTGGACCGGCGACATCGCCAAGCTTGAAGTGCACGTTGACTGGGCCTACCACGGCCAGTGGAACCACTTCTGGGGCACCTACACCTATCGGGGCCACGGCGTCTACGGCTTCAAGTCAACCTCGCACGGTGCCCCGCTCGACACGTACGGGCGCGTCCTTTACGTCGACACATTCAACTCGGCGTACGGAGCGGGCTGGATGCGCGAAAACAGCTTCCTGATGCACCGGCCGCTCGGCTCCTGGTGCTACAGCGTGAACCCCCACGGCTCGCACCCAGCCGGGACGGGCTCGCACTACCGGTTCACCATCGAAGGGCCGGGTGTTACGCCCGATGTCGGCACGCTTGCGATGGCTCCCACGAGCCCCTGGAACAAGGCCGCGCAGGCACCAGACAACGCCGCTCTTGCCGCACTGAACGACCCGCTCTGCCGTCCTCATTAGTCGGGATCGGCGACTAGGCGATAAAGAGCGGGTTCGTTGAGCCTGGGGTGGGTGCAGGCGTTGGCGTCGTCGGCTTCGTTGGGGTCACGGTTGCAGCGCGGCGGGTGATCACGATCGTCACCGAGCCGCTCGGGTAGACGAGCGTCACGCTCGTGCCCGACGCGCAGCCTGTTGTGCAGGTTTGGGTCGACATGCTGAAGCTGACGACACCAGGCACGCTCAGCGAGCCGTTACCCGTCACCTGCGTGGCGACCGTGCGGGCGATCACGCGAGCCTTGGCGCAGGGGATACCGGTGGTTGTGAGCTGCGCGACCTTGTACGTCCTCGCGGCGGTGCCCGTCACGAGCCCCGTCGTGGAACAGGCTGTTGCGGACTGCTGCGCGAGCGCAGAGCCCGCGCTTCCGGCGACAGCCAACGCTGCGACGGAGACAGCGAAGATGAGTCTGAAGGTCTTCACGGCGGGCGATGGTAGCGCGACGCTCCGGCTCGGAGCCAGGGGTCCTAAAGGAATCTTTCGCGACCTGAACAGATTCTGAACATGCCGTCGTTCAGCTCTTGACGATCCACTTCTCGCCGGCCCGGAGGCGGCGCTCGAGCTGGTCGATCGTCGCCTCAGCGACCTTGCGGACACCGGACAGGCGGTTGAGTTCAGCGTTGACGGCTGCGTGCGTCATGCCGGTACGGCGTACGAGCTCGCGGGCGATCGCCGCGTTCTCGTCGCGAAGGTAGAGCTTCTGCTCGCGCCGTGTCAGACCGCCTTCCGTGCCGCCATCGACAGCGCCGGAGTCGCCGGAAAGTGGTGGCGGTGGCGCAAGCGTGAGTTCGACGTCGAGGTTGCCACCGAGATCGTCGGGTTCGTCGAAGTCGTCGTAGACGAGATCGGCGTGATCGTCCGAGCCAGTCGCGACGGCTGAGATGACCGCGAAGAGCGACATCTGCTCCTCCTCCGACGGCACCTCGTCGAGCGCACCCTCGTCCTCTTTGCGCTCGAACGGCACCTCAAGGCCGTCGCGCCGCAGCGAGTGGCGCCGCTGCTCGGCGATCCGAGCAGCAAGGATTCGCAAACGCGCGTCGTCAGGGATGTACAGCCACGCGCGCTGTTTCGGGATGCCGCGGGTCCAACGAACCAGGCGGCCGACCGCCTGCCGGAAGAAGAGCTCGGTCGAAGTGGTTGTCGCGTAGACACCCACGCGGAGTCGCGGGATGTCGACCCCTTCTGAGACCATGCGCACCGCGACCAGCCACGGCTCGTTGCTCGTCGAGAAGGCAGCGATGCCCGCAGAGGCATCGGGGTCGTCTGAGGTGACGACACGCGCGGTCGTACCAAACCGTGTTCGCAGAATGTCGGCGATGCCGCGCGCGTGATCCTGGTCGATCGCGATCACGAGCCCACCAGCATTCGGCTGCTCCTTCCGTACCTCCATCAGCCGCGCGTTCGCGGCGCGGAGCACGGTCGGGAGCCAATCCCCTTCCAGCGAAAGGGCGGTGCGCAAACGCTGGCTCGCACGAGTGTTCGAGAGCTGATCGTCAAAGCTCGCTGAATGCATCGAGCCGTCCGGTGCCGACCACTCCATGTGGCCGTTGGTACGCGGGAAGTAGACGGGCCGAACGACACGCCGGTCGGTGAGCGCATCGCCGTAGCTGTACTCGTAGTCCGGTACCGCCTCGTCGCCCCGGTAGGCGATGAACGGAATCGCCTGCGTGTCAGACCGGAACGGCGTGCCCGACAACGCGAGCCGCTTGCGCGCGTCACCAAACGCCTCAGCGATCGCCGCGCCCCACGCGCGCTCCTCAGCGGCATGGTGGAGCTCGTCGAATACGACAAACGCGCCGCGCGAAAGGCGAGCCAGCACCGAGGCGCTCGATGCGACCTGCTGGTAGGAGGTCACGATCCCGTGCATGTCGGGTGGGAGCCGTCCATCGGCTGCCGACCACGCCGGGTCGAGATGGAGCGAGAACCGCGCTGCGGCCTCTGCCCACTGGATCTTCAGGTGCGCTGTCGGGGCGACGATCACCAGCCGCGACGGCGACGCGGCGAGCTCATGGCGGGCGACGGTGAGCGCAAACGTCGTCTTTCCGGCGCCCGGCGTCGCGACCGCGAGAAAGTCGGGTCGATCCGCCTCGACAAAGCGGTCGAGGGCGGCCTTCTGCCAGGGACGGAGTCGTACGGTGCGAGTCATGAAAATGTCCGGCGCAACGGCCACGCTGGTTGATGTCCAACGGTCGGCGCCCGTATCCGGACGATACCGAGTGGGCCTGTCGACGCAGGCGCAACGAATCGCGTACAACACGCCCGATGGCCAACGCCGCTCATCGCGAACGTCGTTCCCTGTCTGGCTGGGGTCGTACCGCACCTTCGGTCGCAGACGTCGCTCGTCCGACGTCGGTTGGCGCGATCGCGGAGCTCCTCACCGCACCCGCGCCGCGCGGTGTCATCGCGCGCGGACTTGGTCGCAGCTACGGCGACGTCGCCCAAAACGGCGGTGGCATGGTCGTTGACCTCACCGGACTCGATTCGATCCTCGACTTCAACACGTCCGCAGGCACCGTGACCGTCGCGGGCGGATGCTCGCTCGCGGCGATCATTGAGCTCGTTGCCCCAGTCGGCTGGTTTCTACCGGTGACGCCCGGCACACGGTTTGTCACGGTTGGCGGGGCGATCGCCTGCGACGTTCACGGCAAGAACCACCATCGCGACGGCTCCTTCGGCAGCCACGTGGCAGCGCTCACCCTGCTTACCGCCTCCGGCGATCTTCGCACCCTCTCGCCAGAGGAAACGCCACGCGAGTTCTGGGCCACGGTCGGTGGGCTTGGCCTCACGGGATTCGTGGTGGAGGCAACGCTCAAGCTGCTGCCGGCCGAATCGACGGCAATTCGGGTCGACACCGAGCGCACGGCTGACCTCGACGCCACGTTCGAGAAGCTGCGAGCCACCGATCAGTCGTACCGCTACTCGGTTGCCTGGCTTGATTGCGCGACCCGTGGACGTCTCGGGCGCGGGATCGTCATCCAGGGCGATCACGCGGCCGCAGGCGAAGCCGACACGCCTTCCGCGCTTCCGTCGCAGCACCCGCGGATCTCGGCGCCGGGTTGGCTGTCGCTGGCCCCCGTCCTTCGCAGCCCACTCATCGGTCTGCTTAACGACGTTCACTTTCGCCGGGCCCGTCCTGGCACGGGCCGCATCGAGGCGATCGAGCCGTTCTTCTACCCACTCGATGCGCTCGGCGACTGGAATCGTGTTTACGGACGAGGGGGGTTCCTGCAGTACCAGTTCGCGGTTCCGCTCGACCGGGAGGATGTCGTGCACTCAGCGCTCGGGCTGTTGTACGACGCCGGGCTCCGATCGACGCTCGCCGTGCTGAAGCGGTTTGGCCCCGAGTCGCAGGCACCGCTCTCGTTTCCGTTCCCGGGGTGGACGCTCGCTCTCGACATCGCCCTGCCAGCACCAGCTGCCGCGCGGACGCTCTCGTCCCTCGACGACCTCGTCGCTGAAGCGGGAGGTCGCGTCTACCTGGCAAAGGATTCGCGCCTGCGTCGAGAACTTGTTGAGGTGATGAATCCTCGCCTGCCCGAGTGGCAGGCCGTCCGGCGAGAGCTCGATCCGGATGGTCTCTTCCAACACGATCTCGGGCGGCGTCTCGGACTGACGGGGAGTTCTTCGTGAGCGACGCGTTCGGTCTGCCTTCGCGGATCCTGCTCCTCGGCGGAGCATCAGAGATCGGCGGCGCGATCGTCGCCCGGATCCTCGCCGAGAAGAGCGCCGACGTTGTACTCGCCGGGCGTCACCCGGACGCGCTCCCAACCGGATTCCACGGCGCCCGTTCGGTGGAGCGAGTGGAGTTCGACGCGTGTGCGACCGACACGCACGAAGCGTTCTTTGATCGCGTATTCGCGGGCGGAGACATCGATCTCGTCGTGCTGGCGTTCGGGATTCTCGGCGACCAGGCAGAGGCCGAGAGCGATCCGGCAGCGGCCGTCCTCGTTGCCACAACGAACTACGTCGGCGCGGTCTCGGCACTCACGCATGCGCAGCAGCGGCTCGCGAAGCAGGGCCGGGGCACCGTCGTCGTGCTTTCGTCGGTTGCTGGCCAGAAGGCGCGGCGATCGAACTACATCTACGGCTCCTCGAAGGCGGGTCTCGACGCATTCACCGAAGGACTCCAGCTCGCGGCCGAAGCAACGGGTGTGAACGTGATTCATGTGCGTCCGGGATTTGTGAAGACGCAGATGACCGCTCACCTGAAGCCAGCGCCGTTTTCGACAACCGCCGACGCGGTGGCCGATGCCGTCGTCGCATCGCTTGGGAAGGGCAACCGGTCGGTTTGGGTTCCGGCGATCTTGCGGCCCGTGATGTGGCTGATCCGCGCGTTGCCCCCGCGCGCTCTTCGCTCGCTGTGATCCAAGCCGAACTCGGGTCCGCGTTCGTCGCGATGCGGCCACGGCAATGGACGAAGAACCTGCTGATCTTTGCTGGCTTGATCTTCGCCCGCCGCCTCGACGATAGGACCGCGTGGCTGCAGGCCGTGGCGGCGTTCATCGCGTATTGCGCAGCCTCGAGCGCGTCGTACCTCCTGAACGATGTACGTGATGCTGAACACGACCGCCGCCACCCGGCGAAGCGCCATCGCCCTGTCGCCGCGGGCCGGCTTTCGGAACGTCTCGCGCTCGCTTGCGCCTGCCTGCTTGCCATCGTCGCGTGCGTGGTTGGCGCTGCGCTCGGGGCATGGTCGCTGACGCTCGTCGTCGCGTTCCTCGCCCTGCAGCTCGCGTACTCGTTTGGGTTGAAGCGCATCGTCGGGGTTGATCTGGGAGTGATCGCGGGGCTCTTCGTGATCCGTGCTGTGGCCGGTGCTGTTGCCGTCCACGTCTACATCTCAGGTTGGTTGATCGCCTGCACGATTCTGCTGTCGGTGTTCCTCGGGCTCTCCAAGCGCCGGGCCGAGCTTGAGCAGGTGCGTGTCGGTGCGACGGAGGGGCGCACCGTTCTACAGCGGTACCGGGTCGACGTCGTCGAACGGCTTGTCGTGACGACTGCCACGGTCGCGTTTGTGGCGTACTTCGCCTACACGCTGCTTGGACCGACGCCGTGGATGGTTCTGACATCGCCGTTTGTTGCGCTTGGACTCAGGCGGTACGTCGGACTCGCCCACCGCGGCGTCCTAGGTGAGTCTCCCGAGGAGATCTTGCTCACCGATCCAGTGATCATCGTCGCCGTGATTGGCTGGGTCGCGAGTGCCGCGGCGGTACTGCTCGTCACCTAGCTACGACCCTGGGATGATGCGGCAGCAATGACACCGATCCTGCGAACGAGAAATCACGGTGACGTGGCGCTGACCATTCTCGCGGCCGTCGCGACGTACCTGATCGTGTGCGTGCTCTGGTTCGTCGTAGTCGTGTTGAAGCGGTCGGTCGGGGATTACGGGTTGCTTGAGACGTGGATTGGACCCCAGTATTTCGCCGACTACAGCCACGGCTTCGTTCGTCGCGGCCTGCCGGGCGAGGTGCTCGGTCTCGTCTCCGACCGAAGTCCCCGCGCGCTCCTCAGCGCCATGTGGACGCTCACGTTCGGCGCGCTTAGCGGACTCATACTCATCGTGTCGCAGCTCGTCGGCCGTGCGCGTGGGGGTGGCCTGAAGCGAATCGTCCTGCTCCTCGCCGTTGTCGCTGTGTCGCCGATCAGTGTTTCGGAGATCGTCCTCGACCCTGGTCGCTACGACTTTGTCGGGATCGTTGCTACGGCAGCCCTTGTGGCAATCGGCTTACTCGGCGATCCACGGAGAACGCTCGTGCTTGCCGCAGCGGTGGCTGTGGTTGCGGTCGCGAGCGAGGAGCTGCTGCTCGTGTTCGTGGCCCCGTTCGTGCTTATCGCCGCCCAGCGTGTTGCTGGCTCGGCTGCGCCACGTACTCGAGTCGTCCGACTTTCGGCGTTCGTGCTCGCGCCCGCCCTTGTCGTGGCTGGGCTGAGCGCCCTCACGCGCCCTTCCGCGAGCTTCGTCGCGTCAATGCTTGCGGGAGCCGGGCATCCGCCGACAGAGGTCTACAACTCTGCGACCGTGCTTCGCCTCTCGTTCTCCGACGAGGTGCGACTCGCCTACGACTGGTCGCACGGGGTGCCCAACATGGTGCTCTCGGCGGGGGTTTGGCTTGCCGTGTACGCCGCGGCTGTCGCTGCCGTGGTGGCGCTCATGCCGCGCCCGCCGCGACAGCAAATGCAAGCACGCACGCCGCGGCGATGATTGTGAGCACGAGCGTGTGGGGCAAGCGCATGCGGGCCATCGTAGGCGTCATTCCCTAGATGTCGCTCGGGGGTGCTGCCTGTTCGACGCGAGGCAGCGTCACCGTGAAGGTCGTTCCCGCGCCGAGTTCGCTCTCGACGGAGATCGAACCGCCAGCTTCGGTGACGATGCCGTAGACCGTGGCGAGACCAAGACCGGTACCCGTGCTCTTGGTGGTGAAGAACGGATCAAAGATGCGTTCGCGTACGTGCGGCTCGATTCCGGTTCCGGTATCAGTGACGCTGAGGGTGACCACGTCGTCGTTGCCGCCTGTTGCAAGCGTGAGGTCGCCACCATCCGGCATCGCGTCGCGTGCGTTGAAGGTGAGGTTGAGCAAGATCTCGTCGATCTCGACGGGATCGAGCTCGATGGTTGCGTCGCGTGTAGAGAGGTTCGTTGCGAGCAAGACGCGGCCGTGAAAGAGCCGTGACAGCATGTCGACGGTTTCGTTGACGTGAATGTTCAGATCGGTGGGCTGCTTCTTTCCGACCGATGCGCGCGAGAACGAGAGGAGCCGTCGGACGAGGTCGGTCGCCTGATCGCCCGCCTTGATGATCTCGTCGAGGCGACGTTGGTCGCGTTCCTCGGCGGCGTGGCGTCGTGCGAGTTGCGCGTTGCCGCCGATCACCGTGAGGAGGTTGTTGAAGTCGTGTGCGATGCCACTTGTGAGGCGACCGACCGCTTCGAGCTTGTACGACTGGCGGAGGCTCTGCTGGAGCGACTCCTCGCGTCGTACTGCGCTCTGGAGGGCCCGCATGATGAACGCAGCCGCCAGTGCAATGAAGGCGATCGCGATAAAGCCAGCGATCACGAAGCGATGGCGCAGCGCGATCGCTGGGGCAAGCGTGTCGCGCGTGTCTTGGGTTGCGAGCATGATCCAGCCGAGCCCTAAGTACGGTGGCTTGCCACGCGAGTGGTAGGTCGCAACGAACTCGCGTCCGTGCTTTCCCTGGAACATCGAACTCGCAGGCACTTCGACGACCTGCCCGCTTTCGATCGCCGTGATCGTCTGTCGGGCCGCTGGGTCACCGGTCGCCAACGGCTGGATGGTCGATGGCGCGAGGTTCGACGCGAGCGCCTTCCCGTCGTGGGTGAGCAAGACGAGATCAAGCTGCTTGGCATGCGCCTCGGCGACCGATTGCGTGAGGATGCGTTCAACGATCGGCCACGAGATGAAGTCCATCCACACACCGATCGCGCGACCGTGCTGGTCGCGTATCGCATGTGTGAACCCGATCTCCGGGGTGTGCTTGGCACCACGTGCGAGTTCGGGAAGCATCGGGTTGTCCGCATCCGAAACAACAACCGTGTGGGATCTGAGGGCAGCGCCGAACCACGGCTCAGCCTTCACGTTCCGCCCGACGTAATTTCCAGCAGGCTCGGGGCTCGAGTCCGGCGGATCGTACGCGGCGATGATGCGACCCCGCGTATCTGCGACAAGCAGCAGATCGTAGTTTGGCGCGTAGTTGGCCGCGACCGCTTTCATCAGCGGCATCACGATCGTGGGATCCATCGAACGGGCCTCGAGCGTTTCGCTCAACGACTTCGCGTCACCCCAGCGTTCGAGCATTAGCGCGTCGAGTTGGTTGCTCGTGTGACTCGCTGTTTCCGCAAGACGCGCCTTTGCATCGGCGCGCAAGGCGTTTGCAGCGGCCGAGTAGCCGAGGTACGCCATCACCCCGAGTGGGACGATTGCGACGACCGCAACCGTTGCGGCGATCGCTAACGGGAGGACCGACCGAAAACGCTCGAGTCGGCGAGCGGTGGCGTTCTCATTCCGTGCGGTAGTCATGCGATGCGCCTCATATGTGCACCACGGTCGACTGTAGATCTAGAAGAGCGCGCCCGAAACCTGAAGAAGCCGCGTCTGTGTTGCGGGAATAGACCGCTCTATTGAAGGAACGGGAGGCTCAGCTCTCGCCGAGCTGAGCCCCGATCCATTCGTCTGCTTCATCGATCGAAACGCCACGTGCGTGACCGATCTCTGAGGCAAGCAGTCGGCGGGCGCGCTTGTACGAGTCGCGCTCGCTGAGCGAGAGGGACGAGCCGGAGCTCTTCTCCTTCATCGTCTTCTCGCGGCTGTGTGCGTCGCGAACGATCTCGGCGAGGCCGATCGAGTCACCAGCCATGAGCTTGGCGTGCGTCAGCCGCGAACGGGCGAGCCACACGCCGGGTTCGGCGGGCGCATCAGCCTTGAGCGTGCGGCGAATGCGGTTGAGCTCGGCATCGTTTGCCACCGAGCGAAGCGCAGTCTGCGCGAGGTCGGTGGGGAGGCTGATGGTGAGCCCGTCCTCGAACGTGATGACAACGATCTCTTTGTCGCCCGTCTTGGTCGCGCGCGTCTCGCGGCTCGTGATCGTGCCGGCGCCGTGGTTCTTGTAGACGACGATGTCGCCGATATGAAGGTCAAGACTGTCGGTTGCCACTGTCATCGTCAGTTCCCGCGGTGACGGTAGGTGATCCGGCCGCGTGTCAAATCGTATGGGGAAAGTTCTACCGTGATCCGGTCACCGGTCACGATACGGATGCGAAATCGTCGCATACGACCCGAGGTATAGCCAAGCGTTTCGTGCCCATTGTCGAGGACGATGCGGTACATCCCGCTCCGGAAGGCTTCAACGATCTCGCCCTCCATCTCGACCTTCTCTTCTTTTGCGCTGATAGCGAACTCCTTGTGAGAAAGAAAAGGACGGGCGCGCCATGCGGCGCGCCCGTGTGATCGTCTAACCGACGATGGTGACGTTCTGGGCCTGTGGGCCCTTCGGTCCATCCTCAGTCTGGAATTCGACCTTCGCGCCTTCGGCGAGGGACTTGAAGCCATCGCCCGGGAGAGCACTGAAGTGAACGAACACGTCCTTACTGCCATCCGCGGGGGTAATGAAGCCAAACCCCTTCGCGTCGTTGAACCACTTAACGGTTCCGGTTGCCATAGAAATACACCTCCTCTGCCATGAAAGAACGGGCAGAGGCCGCGCAATCGCGCAACCGGTACTCGCTCGTGTACCTGACCAACCTAGCAGTAGAGGGCCGATTCGCGGGGTCCGCGAGTGGGAGAGGCCGCGGGGCTACGATCGAGACGAAGCGTCCGCCGGGCGCTTCCGGGACGCAGGGGGAGACATGAGCTTCGATCTTTCAGCCGGTACCCGCGGTGCGCGGATGCCAAAGCCGGGGCTCTTTCCGCGCGTGATGTCGCGTGTGCTCGTGGGGCTGCACCGGAGGCAGGGCTACCGGTTCCAAGGAATGGATGTGCTCGTGCTCTCGACGATGGGTGCTAAGTCGGGCGAGCCACGCCGGACACCGCTTGCCTGGTACCCGTCCGCCGAGGACTCGTGGATCGTGGTGGGGTCGTATGGCGGAGCGCAGAGGAACCCCTCGTGGGTGCACAACATCGCTGCGCATCCCGATGACGTTGCGATTGAACTGCGCGGTCGCATCGTCCCGGTGCGGGCTGAGCAGCTGCACGGGCTCGAGCGCGAGCGGGCGTGGAACGAGGTCGTTGCGGCGCAGCCGCGATATGCGGCCTATCAGGGCAAGACCGACCGGCTGATTCCGGTCATTCGCCTTACCGCGACGACGTCGTAAGCGCATGCCGCCGCGCACCCCGGAGCGCGTTGCTCGGGGGTGCGGGCAGCAGAGCTGTCTACCGGGGTGTCCGGCGGCGCTGCCGCTTGCGGCCTGTTGGGGCCGGGCGGTGCGCAGAGGGAGCCTTCAGGCCTGCGGCGGCGAACTGGTCGCCATGGCCGAGACGCTGGGCGAGACGACCAACGTCTGCCTGCTGGTCGGGGAGCACGAAGGTGACGCCGGTGCCTGAGCGGCCGGCACGACCGGTGCGGCCGACGCGGTGGACGTAATCCTCGTCCTGTCCGGGCGGATCGAAGTTGATGACGTGGCTGATGTCGTCGACATCGAGGCCGCGTGCTGCGACGTCGGTTGCAACGAGTGTCTTGACGCGGCCCGTCGAGAACTGGAAGAGCGCGCGTTCACGCTGGTTCTGCGTCATGTTCCCGTGCATCGCGACTGCCGCGACGTTCTTGTCCTTGCCGAGCTTGCGGGCGAGCTTGTCGGCCCCGTGCTTGGTGCGGACAAAGACGATTGCGAGCTTGTCGGCGGCGTTCAGGTGATCGACGAGCACGTCGATTTTGTCTTCCATCGTGACGGGGACAAACGTGTGCTCGATGTCGCCCTTGGCGAGGTCGGCGGGAAGCTCAGCCTCGTACCGCGACGGGTTGGTCGTGTACTGCTCGGCGAGCTCGGAGACGGCACCATCGAGCGTCGCCGAGAACAGCATCGTCTGCCGGTTCGTCGGGACGCGCTTGAGGATGCGGTCGACCTGCGGGCGGAAGCCCATGTCGAGCATGCGGTCGGCCTCGTCGAGGACGAGCACGCTGACCGCCTCGAGTGAGAGCAGGCGACGGTCGATCAAGTCGAAGAGCCGGCCGGGGGTGCCGACGATCACGTGTGCGTGTGAGGCGCGCTTGGCCTGTGCGGTCAGCGAGACGCCGCCGTACACGGTTGCGACCTTCAAGTTCGTCGCGTTCGCGAGGATGGTGAGCTCCTCGGCGACCTGAACGGCGAGTTCGCGGGTCGGCACCATGACGAGCGCTGCGGGGCGGGCGTTTGAGCCAGCGGTGCGCGCGATCAGGGGCAGGCCAAATGCGAGCGTCTTACCCGATCCGGTCGGCGACTTCGCGAGGATGTCGAGGCCGGCGAGCGCGTCGGGGAGCACAAGCTGCTGAATCGCGAACGGCTTCGTGATGTTGCGTTTGGCGAGTGCGCGCACGAGTGCGTCACTGACGCCGAGCGCGTCAAAGGTCAGAGATATGAGAGAACTCCTTGGTTCAGTGCAGGTCGAGATGCAAGAGACTCGAACGCCTGAAAAGGAGGAACGAGAAGCTGAATCTCACGGCGCCGGACGGCGTTCCGTATCCGCCACGGTAGCAGTAGCGGTCTATGCAGGGCTTTTGTTAGGTGAGGGCCACTGCGAGGTCGGCGAGCGTGATCTCGCCGAGGTTGGTGACTACGCGGAATGCCTCGGCGAACTCCTCGTGCGCCGTGAACAGGCTTGGTGTGACGAGGCAGCGGATGCCGGCGCCGGTGGCCGCGAGCAGCCCGATGCGGGAGTCCTCGATGGCGACGGCATCCTCTGCCTCGGCACCCAGTCCAGCGAGGGCGAGGCGGTAGATCGCCGGATCAGGTTTCTTTGCCTCGACGTCGTCGCCCGCAAAGATCGTGAGTGCCTCGACGATGTCCGGATCGAGTACACGCTGAACGATTGCCGTGACGGCGGGTTTCGCTGAGGTTGACGCGACCCCGATTTTCCACCCAGCGTCGAGCGCTTCACGGGCAAGGCGGTTCACGCCGGGTCGCGGCTGCAGATCGAGCGTCGCGAGCAGTTCGCCAAGCAACTCGGTCTTGCGCGCGTGAACAGCCGCGACGAGGGCACGTTGCTGCGACGGATCGGTGGGTAGACGGCGGGCGGCGACAAACTCGGGCGTGAGGAGGCCGGCGATCCGCTCCTTTCCACCACCGGTCAGCAGACGGTCGGCGTGGTCGGCCCGCGTCCATTCGAGATCGAAGCCGAACTCCAGGAGTGCCCGGTTGAAGGCGGGCAGGTGAAGGTCGCCCTCGGTCTCCGCAAGGACACCGTCGCAGTCGAAGATGAGCGCGCGCATCGCACACCCACCCTAGACGCGACGCGTGCCTCGCCCTACTTCGATGTGGCGGCCGCCGCCTTGCACGCGGCGTGCGTCCCAACATGCTTGCCGTTGTGGGCACCGCCACAATCCGTCTTCGCCGGAGGACAGTCCTTCATCGCGGTCGTCATTGCAGCGACGCTCGACTTCATTGCCTTGAGGTTGTCGTGGTAGTGCGTTCCAGCCTGGAGATAGGAGAGCTCGGTGTTGTCGGCGTTCTTGAGGTACGCCTTGAGATCTTGTGCGGCGTCGTAGATTGCCTTCGCGGACGACGCGAGCACCGCAAGGGCATTCGCTGCGGTGATCGGGAGGTCGGGGTGCTTGGCCTGAAACGCCCCGAGGCTTCCCAGCACGACGCTCGTGCTGTTGAGAGCCTGATCCCAGTTGTCTGGCGGACTTTGATCGTAGTGAGCTGATGCCACGATCCCAATCTCGCCGGCGAGGTAGTTCACCGAACTGATGACCGTCCCTGGGACGATGCCCTGGAGTCCCTCGAGCACCTTCACTGACGCTGTGAACGCGCCTGCTTGGGCGGTAACGAGCGCGCTTCTCGTCGCGATCAAACCGACGAGAGCGTTCTCATTTTGACTCATTGCTTTGTAGGACGTCTGCCAGGCGTCCAATGCCATTTGAAGCGCCTTTTGCTGGTCGACGGCGGCGTGGTAGGCCTTGAGTGCTGCGAGACAGCCACCGTCGTTGAAAGCCGACGTTCCCGAGGTCTTGGTGAGGTAGGCCGTCGCCGTGTCGTAGCCGTTGCCGCTCGCGAGGAACGAGCTAAGGGCGTCACCGAGAACAGCCTGTTGCGGGCTTGCCTCGGGTGGTGGCACCGAACCTGCGGCGTGACGTGTTGTCGCCGCAGCGGGTTGTGTCACCGTAAGAATCACGATTGCTATGAGAGCGAGCAGGGTTCGGAACCCATGTCTGATCGGCATGGCGCGACGCTAACCCGTTGCAGAGCGAAATGCAATCGCTCCACGTGGTGTTGTCCGGCTAGGTGCCAGCGGCCCTTCGCTCGTTTAGGATCTGGGCGATGACTGAGCGCGCGTTCTGGAATCCGATGGCGAACGTGGGTGCCCTGCGCGAGCGTGCGATCACGTTCGTTCGCGGCGAAGGCTCAACGGTGTGGGATGACCAGGGCAAGGCGTACATCGATGCGTCTGCATCGCTTTGGTACTGCAACATCGGCCATGGCCGCGCCGAGCTGGCCGATGCTGCGAGCGCGCAGATGCGCGAGCTTGAGGCGTACCAGACCTACGAGTACACCTCGCCGCCCGCCGAGGCGCTCGCGTACCGCATCGTGGCGATGGCGCCGATGTCTGGCGCGAAGGTCTTCTTCACCTCGGGTGGCGGCGACTCGATCGATACCGCAGCCAAGCTGACGCGCGCCTATTGGGCAGCCGTGGGTAAGCCCGAGAAGCAGGTGCTCGTATCGCGGCAGTTCGCCTACCACGGGTCAAACGCCTATGGCACGTCGCTGGGTGGGATCGCCCCACTGCTTGAGCATTACGGGCGACTCGTGCCTGACGTCGAGCAGGTTGCGTGGAACGATCCCGACGCGCTCGCTGAGGCGCTCGACCGGATCGGCCCCGAGCGGGTTGCTGCGTTCATCGCGGAGCCGGTGATTGGTGCCGGCGGCGTTTTGGCGGCCCCTCCCGGGTATTTCGATGCGGTGCGCAAGATCTGTTCTGACCGCGACGTGCTGCTGATCGCCGACGAGGTCATCACCGGCTTCGGTCGTCTGGGCGAATGGTTCGGATCGCAGCGGCTCGGCTTCGTTCCCGACCTAATGACGTGCGCGAAGGGGATCACGTCGGGCTACCTACCCCTCGGTGCCGTCGTTATCTCTGGTCGGATCGCTGAACCCTTCTGGGAGGCAGGCACGACGAACGTGTTCCGCCACGGGTTCACGTACTCGGGACACAACACGGCGTGCGCTGTGTCGCTCGCAAACATCGATGTCCTTGAGCGCGAGCAGCTCGTTCCGCGGGTGCGGGAGCTTGAGCCGCTGCTCGAGTCGACCCTCGCTCCGCTTGCCGATCATCCGCTCGTGAAAGAGGTGCGCTCGGGGCTCGGTCTGCTCGCGGCGGTCGAGCTGCACGACCCGACGAAGCTCGCGGCGGTTGTCGCGGCGGCTCGCGATCGGGGCGTCCTCACGCGGATTATCCGCGGCGTCGCACTGCAGTTCTCGCCGCCGTTCGTGGTGACCGAAGATGAGCTCGCCCAGATCGGCGCAGCCGTTGCCGGCGCGCTCGAGGCGGCGGCCTAACCTCAGACATATCGCAGGCGCGAGTCGTCGCTAGACTCCGCACCTCGTTTCCTCTGCGGCAGGCAGCCTGACGGCGCCAGAAGGATCAACATTCGTAAGACCGCTGTGAGTCGCTTGGGTGGTGGGCGCGGGATTCTCGCCATTGCTCTGCTTGGCGCTGTCGCGCTTGCCGCGTACGTCGTGGCAGTCGCGCGCGCGACTGCGGTGACGAGCGTGACGATTACGTCGGATCATGGGTATGTGTCGGCGGATCCAACGGCGACGTGGACGATCGACTTCACGACGTCGGGTTCGGGTGCCCTGGTCATTGGGAATGCCGTCGACGTGACGTTTCCGGCGGGGTTCAACGTGGCCGGGGCGACTGCGGCGTTTACCGCGACGGGGTTCACGGGTGGCTGTACTACCCCGACCGTGGTGATCATCAGCGGTCAGACAGTGAGCGTGCCGCTGACGGGTGGGACGTGTCAGCTGGCGGCGAACACGGCGGCGGAAATCACGATCAGTGGGATTAGCGCGGGGGCGACGCAGTATTCGCGTCTCGGGTTTTCGGTGCTGACCTACGCCGATACGACGTTCACAACACCGATCGACGGCAGCGGCGGTCATCCGCCGAGCCCGATCGACATCCTTGCCTCGGTGACGTACGCGTCGACGACGAGCGCTGGCGGTGCGGTCACGAGCGGGTCGGCACCGACCGACCCAAGCACGCCGTATTCGACCGTGATCGCGCCAACCGTGACGGTGCTTGGCAACACCGGTTCGCTGGTGCTGAATGGGTACACGTTTGGGGGTTGGTGTGACACCAACGTGGCTGCGAACCCGACGTTGTGTACGGGCACCTCCTATAACGCTGCCGACACGTTCACGATCGCGGCGAACACCACGCTGTATTCGAAGTGGACGCGTAACAGTGATGGGGCGGGCACGTTGGCGGTTTCACCCTCAACAGCAACGGCGAGTACGGCTGCGACGACGCTCGTGTTTACCTACACGGCCCCGGCTGGCGGAACGAATGGTGGCGAGGTCGATATCGATGTGCCCACCGGCTGGAACGTTCCCTCGATCACAAACGGGACGGCGGGCTGCACAACCGCGAGCACGGGCAGCGTTGCGGTCGTGTCACGGACGATTCAGGTGACGGGTCTGAACCTTGCTGGTGGTGCCACGGAGACGATCCGTTACGGCGATCGGACGGGTGCTTGTAACACCGGCCCGGGTGCAACCGTCACCAGCACGGTTGGTGCCTCGTCGTTCAGTACCACTCAGAAGACGACCTCTGGCGGGTCGCTCGCCGCGATCGGCGCGTCCCCGTCGGTGAACGTGACGGCTGCGACCGCTGCTGATGGCACCGGCACCCTGACTGTTCTGCCGTCGTCGGTAACCGCTGGCGATACCGGCAAAACGGTTGTGTTTACCTACACCGCTGCCGCTGGCGGTACGAACGTCGGTGAGCTCGATATCACGGTTCCGGCGGGGTGGACAACGCCGTCAACGGCGGTGGGTGCTGGCTGCACGCTTTGGAGTGGGGGCAGCGTCGTTGTCGCCGGGTCGAAGATCAAGGTCACGGGGTTGACGTTGGCGGGGGCCGGGACGGCGACGGTCACCTACGGTGCGACGACGGGTTCGTGCGCTGGTTCTGGTGGGGCTGCAGCACCGCTTACGGCGACCACCTCGACCTTCACGGCGACGGAGAAGTCGACGTTTCTTGGAACCCTCAGCCCTATCGGCTCCGCGTCGATCACCATCAACTCCCCCCCCGCCAGCAACGTGCTCGAGTGGCGAGTACCTATCGGGAGGCACCTGCGTCCCCGCCACCACGTGCTCATCGAGCCAGTTCGAGGCGACACCGCCAAATGGCACGACCGACCGCGTCTGTCAGGGGATCACCGTCTGCCAGCAAACGCAGTACGAGTCACAGCCGCCGACAGCGACTTCTGATCGCATTTGCCGGGCGATCACGTCGTGCAGCGTGAACCAGCAACAGATCGCGGCCCCGACTGCGACGAGCGATCGCCTGTGTGGAGCGCTTCCTGTGACCAGCACGTGTGCGGCTCCGAACGGTCGCCAGAACGTTCCGGGGGCCGGCATCGCGATGCCTGACATGCCCGAATGCGGGCCCTGCCCGAGCCCGGGTAGCTCCAGGGATTCCGCCGGCCTGTGTCAGGTCGATCCCGGGTACGTCTGCAGTACGACTGCGTGTGTGAACTTCGCGACAACTGGAGCCTTTGGCCCCGACGGCACGAAGCCCGTGATCTCGAATGTCAGCCCCGAGGCGCTCCTCCCGAACCAGAAGCAAGGTGTGGTGTTGACGCTTGCGAAGGCGCCGGCGGCCGACGCAGTGATCAGCGTCACCTACGTCACCAAGTCGGGCGCAGCGCACGTCAACGGTCTCTGTACGGTGGTGTCCGTCAATGGAGCGACGATCAGCTGTGTGCTGGACGAGAGCGACTCAGACTCGCTTCACGGCGATGCGACGGTCTCGTTTACGGTCACAGTGGGGAACCTCCGCTCGGATGCCTCTCAGGATGTGCCGATCATTGGCACGCCGCTGATTTCGAAGCTTGACGGGCCAGCTCTCGCCACGCCGGGTACGAAGTACTCGGTGACGGTGACGGGCGCGAACTTCGTCGGTCGAAGCTCGTCACCAACGCTCAGCGTGAGGTGGTGGCTCGTCGCGAACGGCGGAACCTCTCCGCTCGGTGACTACGTGCCGTGCAGTGACGTTACTGCTGGAACAGCCACCTGCCCGCTGGTGACGCCTGCGTTTTTTGGGGACAACGCGACGATCCTCGCGACCGTGCAAAACGCCCAACGGACATCGCCTATGAGCACCTCGGGAATTGCGATTGCTGGGTCCGCCACGACGCGGCTCATTCACGTCGATTCGACCGTCACGCTCGGGTACACGCTTTCGAACGGGTACTGGGACGACTGGCAGAACCCGTTCTCTGCCACCGTTGGCTCCGCCGGAAAGACGATTGAGTCGACGCAAGTGAAGCTCGACATCCCGCAGGGCGCATTTACGTCCGATACCCGCTTCTCCGTGGAGACGCTGCCTGAGACCGCAACGAGCCTCCTCAGCAGCATGCTTGCATCCCGCTGTAGCGCAATCGTCGGCTCTCGCATCGCGGTGACCAGCGTCACCTCTGCCGGCGTCCGCCGGGGCGTTCGCGCACCCCAAGGCGCAAGTGCCACGGCATCGTCGTGCGGGTACGTTGCCTCGCTGGCGGTCACTTGGTCGCCAAAGGCGACTGCCCTGAAGCCCGTTGTGGTGAAGGTGAAGGATGCGAACATCGTGGCCGGCGACGAGGTGTTCATCCTTGGATCGAGCGGGCTCAAGAGTCTTGGGGTTGCGACGAAGGATGGCGAAATTGAGGCGACGATCACCGACGATCCGGTGCTCGTCATCGGCCATTCGCCGAAGGTCGCACCCGGGTACTCGCTCGTGACCGTGACCGGGACGCTGTTGGCGTACGGCTCTCGCGCCGTCACGCAGCCGAAGGCGGCGCTCGCAGGCAAGGTGGTCTCCGCGAGCTCGACGTTGCTCGGCACGGGCGGCGCGCTCACTGACGCGTTTGGCCACGTCACGACGTGGGGCACCGTCAAGTCCCACGCATCGCTGACGGCGAAGCAGCTTGGGGCCGACTGGGTTGCCGCGGTGTCTGTGCTCCCCGGCGGTGGCGGCTACTTCCTCGCGACACGCAAGGGTCACGTGTTCGCGTTCGGCGGGGCTCATTTCCGCGGCTCGGCCGAAACTCTCGCGCCGGGCGTGCGGATCGTCGCGATGCTGCCGTCGGCCGATGGTGCCGGCTACCAGCTCGTCTCGTCGACCGGCGCGGTCTACTCGTTTGGTGATGCCCCGGGCTTTCTTGCGCTCGGTCGGTCGCTCGTGAAGCGGTCAGTTGTCGCGGCGGCGAAAGTCACGGGTGGCCATGGGGTGGTCATGGTCGACAGCGTTGGCAAAGTTACGACGCGGGGGGATGCCCGCTTCTACGGCGACCTCTCGCGTGTGAAGCTGAAGCTGCGTGTGGTCGGGATCGTCGCGACCGCGAGCGGGAAGGGCTACACGCTGATCACATCGCGTGGCGGCCGAGTGCCGTTTGGCGACGCGAAGACGCTCAAGGCGGCGGCGCTGCACCCGATCGTCTCGAACGTCGTCGCCGTCAGCTAGCGCGAGCTACCGCGTCCTTAGCGGATGACGCGAACGGTGACGCCGACGTCGGTGTCGGCCCACGCACGGTCCGCTGTCAGCGCCGGCACCCCGAGACGTCGAGCGAGTCCTAGGCACGCTCTGTCGCCGAGCGAGAGGCCGTGACTTCGGGCGAGCGCCCAAAACGCAGCGGCTTCTTCCGCGTCCTCTGCCGTAAACGGGAGGATCACAATGCCGAGCGCGCCAATGTCGTTCCGCAGTTCGCGAGCGTCGATGCCGTGCGGGTGAAGTCGCTGCACGACCTCCGACCAGTTGACAGCTGAGATCACCGATTCTTCAGCAGCCGCCTCGACAGTTTCGGCGCCAGGTTCGGCGTGCAGGAGGGCAAGTAACGCAGACGCGTCGAGGACGCAGCTCGCCACCCGGTCGGTCAGGGCTTGTTCTCGCCGATTGCTTCGGCGCGGCGCTCGGCCAGCAACTCGGCTACGAGGCTGACATCGGCAGGGACAGCCGCCAGGCGATTACGGATGCGCGCGAGCACGGCGCGCCGGGGCTCGAGGATCAACTGTTCGCCGTGGGCGCTCGCTACGAGGACGTCTCCGGGTGAGATGCCGAGATCACGGCGGAGCTGTGCAGGCACGACCAGCCGTCCCTGCGGGCCAACGACGACTTCGATGGGGAGCGTCGCCATGGAGAGAGTGTGGCACGAAGGAGCAACTGTGGCAATACTGGCCAAACGTGGTACGTCTAGGCGTGGACTGTCTCGCTACGGCCGAACGATCGAGTCGATCTGGCCAATCGCGCCGACGAGCCCCTCGACGATCTGCATCGCGATCATCCGTTCCATCGCTTCAGCAGAGGCAAAGCGTGTTGCGACCGTCATGCGCGTTCCCGTCGTTATCGCTTCCAGGGTCACGCGCCTGTGCGCGGGCAGCACCGATTCGTCGACTGTCCCATCGGAGTTCGCGAAGCCGTCTTCGTAGGTGAGTGACGTCGGCGTGTCGACGGTGAGGATGTGCCACCAGCCGTAGAACCGTTGGCCGGCCGGGGACGTCATGAAGTAGAGCGACCGTGCCTCGGGGGCGAGGCTGTGTTCGACGAACGTGGCTGGGTGCGTCGGCGGCCCCCACCACTGTTCGAGCTCGCGCGGGTCGGCCCACACCTGCCAGACGCGATCAACGGGAGCCGCGAAGTCGGCGGTGATCGTGAGCGTGAGCTTCTCGACGTCCTTTTCGACGTTCGTCACAGTCATTTCGGGGCTCCTTCGTTGGTCGAGAGGATCGCGTCGATGCGTCCGACGCGTTCGCGCCACACTGCTTCGAGTTCGTCGAGCAGGCGCCGTGCTCGGTCGAGTGTGTCGATCTCCACGCGCACGAGCTGTTCCCGCCCGTGGCGGTGCTTGGTGACGAGCCCGGCTCGTTCGAGGACAGTCACGTGCTTCTGTACCGCAGGGAGGCTGATCGGATACCGGCGGGCGAGTGCTGAGACCGACTGCTCGCCCGCGAGCGCGACGGTCAGGATGTCGCGGCGGGTCGCATCGGCGAGCGCGTGAAAGACCAGGTCGGCCTGGGCAGGGTGAAGATCTACAACCATACGGTTTCAGATTAGCACGTCGGGGTTCTCGCGGCTCTGGTCGCGCTCCCTGCCCGCCTCGTTACGATCACGCGATGCGGCGGTTCCTGATGCTCATGCACTCCGACACCGCGCGACCCGAGGATGGCAATGCGTGGGGGCCGTATCTCGAGGGACTTCGCGCGAGCGGACGGTTCGACGGTGGGAGCTCGCTTGGGCCAGGTCGAACAGTGCGCGCGCAAGGCGATCCGGGAGACTCGGCCGATCACATCGTCGGCTACCTGTTCGTTCAGGCCGAAGACATCGACGCGGCGCGAGCGTTCCTGCCGGGTAACCCTGTCTACGAGGCGGGCGGGACGGTCGAGTTCCGCGAGCTCGTCGAGGACTAGCTCGACCTGAGTGCCCCCGACAAGAATCGAACTTGTGCACGCGGTTTAGGAAACCGCTGCTCTATCCACTGAGCTACGGGGGCGGGGGAACAAGTCTAGATCGGTTCACCGGGCCGCCCAGCGCGCACGACACCTCACGAGGTCAACGTGGGCTGGCGCCCCGGACAAGGAGCACCAGCCCACAAATGCTCCTACCGTGGGACGGTTGTTGTGACGGTGACGGAGTTGTTGCCCTTGCTTGGGTCGACCTGGTCGGCCGTAATCGTGGCGCGGCAGGTTGTGTCCTCGCGGGTGCGGGGGCTGACGGTGATGCGGATCGTCACCGTCTTGTTTGCAGCGACGGTGCCGATGTCGCAGACGAGGCGCCCGGTGTCGGTACATCCCGGTGCCGAGACAAGTGATGCTGAGCCAGAGATCAGCTTCGTCGTCAGCCGCACGCCGGTTGCGGTGAGTCCGCCGCGGTTTGTGATGTTGAAGGTGTAGGTGAGTCGTCCCCCGACGCGTGCCGTGGCCGGTGCCGAGCCGAGAAGCTGGAGGTCGAGCTTCGCCGACGCGGGGGTCGTGGCTGGCGTCGAGGTCTGCGTGGGTGTCGGCGTTGGGGTCGGCGTCGGCTGCTTCGCAACCGTGAACGGAATCACCGACGCGGAGACCGGTGAGGCGCCGCTGGTTCCCGCGCTGTTCGTTGCCGTGACGGTGAACGTGTACGCCTTGCCGTTCGTGAGTCCCGTGACGGTGATCGGGCCAACCGTTCCTGTTGCGGTCTCACCGCTTGATGAGGTGACCGTGTACTTCGTGATTGATGCGCCACCATCCGAGAACGGCGGTGTGAAGCTCACCGTTGCTTGCCGGTCGCCGGCAATGACCGTCACAAACGCAGGTGCGCCCGGAGCGGTCACGGTTGGCCCGCTACTGACAGCGCCGCCGCCTGAACCACCGCCGCCTGAACCAC
>CAIWTI010000142.1 GCA_903915545.1 uncultured Actinomycetes bacterium
TCGTCTTCATCGCGCGCGTAGACAGCTCGGTGAGCTCGTCACCGTCGAAACGAATCGAGCCTGAAGTCGGTTCGATGAGCCGCAACAGCATGCGGCCAAGCGTTGACTTGCCACATCCCGACTCACCGACGAGGCCGATCGTCTCGCCGCGGCGGACTTCAAGGTTGATGCCATCGACAGCCTTGACGTGACCAACGGTGCGCTTGAGGAGACCCGCTCGCACCGGGAAGTACTTGACGAGGTCGGTTGCTGTCAGCAGCGGCTCCGTCCCCTCGGTCGTCGTTTCGGTCACTTCACTCACCCGACCTTCACCTCCCCGGCACCTACAGTGGCGCGTCGCCCGCTTTCACAGAGCCAGCACGCCGAGAGCTGTGCATCGATCGCAAAGAGCGGCGGCTGCTCCTCGCACTTGTCAAACGCGTTATCGCAACGGGGCGCGAATCGGCAGCCGGCAGGCCAATCGAGCGGGCTCGGCACGGTGCCGCGAATCACGCGGAGCTTCTCGCTTTGGGTCATGCCGAGCATCGGAATCGACTGCAGCAGCGCCTCGGTGTACGGATGCTGCGGCGAGCGAAAGACCTGGTCGACTGGCCCCTGCTCAACGACGCGACCGGCGTACATGACGACAACGTCGTCACACATTTCGGCGACAACCCCAAGGTCGTGGGTGATCAGCATGATCGCCATGCCGAGCCGGTCGCGGAGATCCTGCATCAGGTCGAGGATCTGTGCCTGGATCGTCACGTCAAGCGCCGTTGTCGGCTCGTCGGCGATCAGGAGCCGCGGGTTACATGCGAGCGCCATCGCGATCATCACTCGCTGGCGCATACCGCCAGACATCTGGTGGGGGTAATCCTTGAGGCGTCTGCTCGCCTCGGGAATGCCAACGAGCTCAAGCATCTCGAGCGCGCGCGCCAATGCGGCCTTCTCGTCGACCTTTTCGTGGATCCGAACCGCTTCCGCGATCTGATCGCCCACCGAGTAGACCGGGTTGAGCGAGGTCATCGGTTCCTGGAAGATCATCGAGATCTGGTTGCCGCGTACGGACGCAAACTCTCGTTCAGACAGGGTTGTGAGCTCACGACCCTCGAACAGAATCGAGCTCTCCTTTTCGATTGAGCCCGGGTGGTCGATCAGCCCCATCACCGAAAGCGCCGTCACCGACTTGCCCGATCCTGACTCGCCCACGACACCGAGCGTGCGGCCTGCGCCGAGCTCAAAGTTGACGCCGTCCACGGCCCGTACGACACCCGCTGCGGTCTTGAACGACGTTCGGAGGTTGGTGACCTTGAGGATTGTGTCGGTCACGGTGCTGGCGTCCTGATCGTGATGTGACGCTCAAGCGCGCCAATGATCGAAGTCGGTTCGCCGGACTGCAGCGTTTGCAGCAATTCACCGTGCTCGAATGCGATGCGGTTCAGGTCTGCCTCCTTGCCATAGCGAAAGAAGTACGCGCGAATCCGGGGCTGGATGCTGCGCCAAACCTGAGCGGTGTGGGGCTGACCGGAGCGCGAAAGGATGTATTCGTGAAAGCGGATGTCTGCTTCGACCGACCGGATCAAGTCGTTCACGGAAGCGGCCTCTTGCATTGTCCAAACCTCTTTGGCGAGTTCGGCGAAGTCTCCGTCATCCATGCGCTCAAGCGCCTTGAGGTAGCTGAATTTCTCGAGCGTCAGCCGGACGGGAATCAGAACCTGCTGCACTTCTTCTTCAGACACGCCAAGCACGACCGCACCGCGATAGGGGTAGGAGACAACGAGCCCCTCGTGTTCGAGCTGCCGGAGCGCCTCGCGCACCGGGCCGCGGCTCGTGTCGAGCTCGCGCGCAATGCGATCTTCGACGAGCCGCTCGCCATCTTCGTAGTGGCCCATTGTGATCTCCTGGCGAAGCACTTCGAGCACTGCATCGCGTCGCGGACCGTCGCTGCGGGTGCGTCGCGTACGGGTGTCGGAAGGTGGCGCGGGAGGGCGCGACTCGACGGTTTCGGTGGTCTGCTGCGTCAAGGGCATTGTTGACAATCCCAGGATGGTTGACAATCTCGGGGGAGCGGCCTAGTGTACAGCCCCTCTTGCGGATTACAAGGATTGAGACCACTGCGGTACGCACACCCCTGCGGGAGCCACTCAAGTGGACCGGGGGTATTCGCACGTCCGCGTCGGGTCTGCTTGTTCAGATCCATACCGATGAGGGGATTATCGGTCTGGGCGAGGCGCCTGGCCCAACGCTGCCGACGATCAAGACGATTATCGACCAGGAGTTCAGCCAGTTCCTGATCGGACAAGATCCGCTCCGCATCGAGTGGCTGATGCAGCGGCTTGAGGAGTACGCGCGCAACTGGGCCGGGATTGCCAACTACGCCATGTCAGGCGTCGAGATCGCCCTGTGGGATCTGAAGGGGAAGGCACTCGGCGTTTCGGTTGCTGAACTCCTCGGCGGTCGCACACGCGAGGCGGCTCCCGTGATCGGCTACCTCTTCATCGACGAGCCCGAAGCGAACGCCCAAAAGGCCGCCGACTTCGTCGGCCTCGGCCATAACGAGCTGAAGATCAAGGTCGGCCGCAACCTTTCGCAGGACTACGACACGCTCGCCGCGATCCGCGATCGCGTTGGGTACGACGTGAAGATTCGAATCGACGCGAACATGAACTGGAGCGTCCCCACGGCAATCAAGTGGATCAAGGCGCTCGAACCATTTGATCTCCAGTTCACCGAACAGCCGGTGGCCGACTTCGACATCGAAGGCATGGCCGTCGTTCGCCGCGCCGTTTCGTCACCAATCGCCGCAGACGAAGGCTGTACGAGCATTCGCTCCGCGCTTGCACTGATCAAGGCTGAGGCGTGCGACGTATTTGTTGTGTACCCGTCAGAAGCTGGCGGGCTGTCACGCGCTGCACGTATCGCCGAACTCGCCGCCAATGCTGGCAAATGGTGCTCGATTGGCAGCTGGGCGGAGCTCGGCGTTGCAACGACCGCCAATGTGCATCTTGCTTCTGCATCGCCGTATTTCACGTTCGCAAATGACACGCACTATCCACTGCAGCTCCGGGACGTCCTCACGGACCCCGTCGAGATCAAGGATGGAAAGATCGCTCTCCAACATTCGCCAGGACTTGGCGTTTCACTGGACAGCGATGCCGTCGCAGAACTCGCGGCTTTGGAACTCCGTGAGTCGCCGTTCTACGACGACATTGAGGGCGAAGCTCCAAGCGTGGGGCAAATCCTCTAGCGGACGCACTCCCCCAAAGGTCACACTACGAACAAGTACTCGAAGTAGCGCTAAGAGTTCGACAGATTCACCGGCCAAGAATGTCCGAAGTACCACACTTTCAACGGTCTTCACCAAAGAAATAAGGAGGAGGGGCACATGTCAGACAAGCAGACCGAAAGCTCGCCTCTCGAGCGCGAAGTCAGCCGTCGGGGCCTGCTGGCCAAGGCCGGCAAGCTCGGTGCCGGCGCACTCGTAGCCGGCGCGGTTGCCGCACCGGCTGAGGCAGCCCGCTCGAAGGCACAGCGTGTCGCAAAGACGGTTCCGACCGGAGGTACGGTCACTTGGGCGCTCGAGCAGGATCCGGCGTTCATCGCACCGTTCGGCGCAACGCTTACAGCGAGCCGCTGGGGCAACGAGATGATGTACGAGTCACTGCTCGAGTGGGATCCGAAGTTGAACCTCAAGCCCGCGATCGCAGAGAGCTACAAGGTATCGAGCAAGAAGTCGATTGACTTCCAGATCCGCAAGGGGATCACGTTCTCGGACGGCTCCCCCGTCACGGCAAACGACGTCATCTACTCGTTCAACCTGCAGGCCGCACCGCCCGCACCGGGTACGTCGGCGCCAACGAGCCAGCTGCCGGCGATCGATCACCTCGAGGCGATCACGCCGACTGCTGTCCGGATGCACCTCAAGCAGCCTGACGCCCGCGTCTACGGCTACATCGCGTGGCAGCGGTACTCGTCGATCGTTCCGAACGGCATCTACAGCACGAAGAACATGGCTGTTGATGGCATCGGTACCGGCCCGTTCATGCTCAAGGGCACGTACGTCTCGAACGATCACGTCAACTTCGTCAAGAACCCGCACTACTGGAAGCCAGGCCTTCCGTACCTGGATGCCATCAACTTCCCGATCATCACCGATGAGCAGACCCGCCTTGCGGCGCTGCGCACCGGCCAGATCGATGGTGCAACGGTGTCAGTCGACGGTGCTGCCGCGATCAACGGTGCCCCGAACGTCACGGTGCTTCACGGCCTGACGGCGGCATTCCGCGAGCTGCAGATGACGATCAAGCCGGGCCAGACGAAGCCGTGGTACGACAAGCGGGTTCGCCAGGCGGTCAACTTCGCGATCAACCGTGCGAACATCATCAAGCAGGTCTACAACGGGTACGGCCAGTACTCGGGCGTCGTTGCCGCTGGCTACGGCCCGTGGGTGCTCAGCGATGACCAGCTCCAGAACAAGTACGAAAAGTACGACCTGCCGACCGCCAAGTCGCTGATGAAGGCTGCCGGCGTCTCGGGCTTCGATGTCACGTTGACGACCTTCTCGACGCCGAATGACTTCGCCGCAATCGCGGCGCTGATCAAGTCGGATCTGTCGCAGATCGGCATCAACGTCTCGATCGTTCCGCAGGACACGGCATCGTTCGGCGCCAACAACAGCGCTGGTGCCTTCGACTGGGATCTCACCGCCCGCGGTATGCGCGGTGACGTCGACGGCTACGTCGCTGAGTACCACCCGGCCGCTGCCATCTACGGCAAGTGGTTCGCGGGTTGGGCTGGCAACAAGACGGTGTTCCGCGACATCGGTAACGGTCGCATCACCCTCGATCCGGCCAAGCGTCTCCCGATCTACCAGGACCTGAACAAGGTGCTTGCAGATGAGTGCCTCGAAATCGGCCTCGTGTCGGTGTCGAAGTGGCAGGTCGTGAACACCCGTCTCAAGAACATGTACGTCGCGTTCACCGACTTCAACACCGGTCTGCGCAACGCCTACGTGACCAAGTAGTCCAGGAGTTCCTCGCCGGAGGCGGGGCAGGCACAGCCTGTCCCGCCTCCACCCCTTTTTGCGTCGTTCCCAGCCTTCCTCAGACTTCACTTTCCGGATCATTCAGCCATGACAACGTTCCTCATTCGCCGATTCATCGCGATGGTCGCGACCCTCTTTGCCGTCTCAGTCACGATCTTCTTGATGGTGCGGCTGATGACCGGCGACATCATCTCGATCATCTTCTTCGGCGACGAAGCGGCCACCGACGAGCAGAAGAACCTCGTGCGGAAGCAGCTCGGTATCGACGGCTCGTACTACCACCAGTACACCCACTGGGCCGGGCGCATCTTGTTCCACGGTGATTTTGGGAACTCGTTCCAGTCGGGTCAGCCGATCGCTCCAATCCTCGGCCACGCGATCCACATCACCGCCGAACTGATCGTCCTCGGCATCCTGATCGCGCTGCTCTTTGCAATCCCGCTTGGTGTTATCTCCGCGGTCAAGCGCGACTCGGCTGCCGACTACGGCGCCCGTCTCACCGGCCTGATCGGCATCTCGATCCCTGGCTTCTGGCTTGCGACGCTGCTGATCATCTTCACCTCGCGCGTCTTCAACTGGCTGCCGCCGCTCCTCTACGTGTCGATCACAAGCGATCCGTGGAAGAACTTCACCCAGTTCATCTTCCCCGCACTCTCGATCTCGGTGTTCACCCTCGCGATCGTGATGCGCATGCTCCGCGCAACGATGCTCGAGGTGTTGAATCTCGACTACGTCCGCACCGCGCGTGCGAAGGGAGTGCCGCGCCGCACTGTGCTGATCAAGCACGCGCTCCGTAACGCCCTGATCCCCGTCGTTACCGTCGCAGGCTTCGAAGTTGGCTACCTGATCGCCGGCGCCGCAATCGTCGAGACGATCTTCAACCTCCCTGGCGTGGGCTACAACCTCCTGCACGCGATCTCGCAGCGCGACTATCCGCTGATCGAGGCGACGACGCTTCTCATCGCAGCCGTCTTCGTTGTCGTCAACACGCTTGTCGATCTCGTCTACGGCATGCTCGACCCAAGGATCTCGGTGGCAGATTGAGCACCCTGACTGAAACCTGGAAGGCAGTGCCTCGCCGACGGTTCCTCGTCGTTCCAGCGAAGTGGCGCAACCCGATCGGCATTGCCGGCGCGATCATCGTCGCGTTCGTCATTCTCACCGCGCTGATTGGCAATCTCATCTGGACGAACGACCCGAACAACTCAAACGCCGACCGGCTCCTCGGCCCAAGCTGGGCGCATCCGTTCGGCACCGACGAGATCGGCCGCGACACGCTCGCGCGCATCATTCACGGCGCGCAGGTCTCGCTGCAGGTTGGGGCCACGGCGACGGCGATCGCCCTGATCGCCGGAACATGCCTGGGCATGCTCGCTGGCTACTACAAGGGCCTCGTCGACCAGCTCGTGAGCCGAGTGATTGACCTCGTCTTCGCGTTTCCCGGCCTCGTCCTCGCAATCGTGATCGCCGGTCTTCTCGGCCCCACGCGCCGCAACGCAATGATCGCGATCGGGATCATCATCACCGCCCCGTTTGCTCGGGTTGTGCGCGCCGCTGTCCTTGAAGTAATGGGTTTCCCCTTCATCGAGTCGAGTCGAGCGCTGGGCGCAAGCGACATGCGCGTGATCTTCCGCCACGTCCTGCCAAACATCACGGCACCGATCATCGTTCTCACCTCCGTCTACTTCTCGCAGGCGATCCTCAGCGAAGCGACGCTCTCGTACCTCGGGCTCGGAATCCAACCACCGGAAGCCGCCTGGGGGAACATGCTCGCCACGGCTCGCCAGTACGTCGGCACGAGCATCTGGATGTCGATCTTCCCCGGCGCAGCGATCATGATCATCGTGCTCGGCTTCAACTTCCTCGGCGACGGTCTGCGCGATGTCCTCGACCCGCGGGTCGGCGGCGTGACCGACGCGGTGACGAAGAAGTGACCGATGTCCTGATCAAGAACGGCACGATCGTCGACGGAACAGGCGCTCCAGCGTTCGTCGGCGATGTCGCGATCGAAGGTGGCCGCATTGTTGATGTCGGCACGCTCGACGGCTCCGATGCCGAGCTCGTGATCGACGCAACCGGGCGCTACGTCAGCCCGGGCTTTGTCGATCCGCATAGCCACAGCGACTTCACGCTGCTCACGAACCCGAATTGCGAGAGCACCATCCGTCAGGGCGTCACGACTGAAGTTGTCGGCAACTGCGGCTGGACGTACGCACCGGTTTCTGGGCACTCGAAAGCAGCGATCGAGGGCCGACTTCGCACGTTCGCCTACCCCGGCCCGGTCGAGTGGGAATCGTTTGCAGACCACCTCGACTTCATCCGCAACGTCGGCCACTCGGTCAACCTCGCGTGGTTTGTCGGTCACAACACGGTGCGTTTCGCCGCCGGTGTGCGCGAGCGAATCGCGACCGAAGAGCAGATGCGCGCCATGGAAAATTACGTCGCAGAGGCCATGGATGCTGGTGCCCTCGGTCTCTCCACGGGACTCGAGTTCGCACCCGGTCGCGAGTCACCGACCGACGAAGTTGTGCGACTGAACAAAGTTGTTGGTCGCTACCAGGGCCACTACACAAGCCATATCCGGAACCGCGACCAGTTCCTGCAGGAGTCGATCGAGGAGTTCCTCACGATCATCCGTGACGGCGGCACGAGCGGCGAGATCTCGCATCTCAACGTCCGCAACCGCACCGGTGCCGCTCCAGGAGCCTGGCAGCGCGCGGTCGACACGATGCAGCACGCGCGTGAAGTCGAAGGCCTCGACGTGCTCGCCGACACGACGCCGTTTAACGACGGCCTTGGCGCGATGGTCGGCATTCTTCCGCCCTGGGTTGGCGCGGATGGCTGGCAGGAGGCGCAGAAGCGGCTCCGCGACCCATCGCTGCGCGAGAAGTTGAAGCACGAGTGCGACCGCTACTGGCGCTTCATCCACGCGGGCGAGTGGAACCGCGTCCGTCTGCAGGCGAGCCCGCAGTACCCAGGGCTTGATGGCAAGTCGTTCCCCGAAATCGCCGAGCTGATGGGCAAGACGGAATGGGACGCCTTCTTCGACATCATCGCCGACGCTGGCGCAGGGATGGACGCGCTTCTGATGATCGGCGAGCTGTTCACCGACGAGCATCTCAAGGAGATGATCTCGCACCCGATGCTTTCGCTCGGTGTCGACGGCTTCACGGCCGCGCTCGACGTCGGCCTCGACAACGTCGCAGCCCATCCGGTCTGTTACGCGGGCCATGTGCACTACCTGACCCATCACGTTCGCGAGCTTGGCACCCTGCCGCTCGAAGAGGCGATCTTCAAGATGACACTGATGCCCGCGCGCCACTTCCGGCTGAACGATCGCGGTGCACTCGCCAAGGGCTACGCCGCTGACCTGCTGATCTTCGATTACGAACGCCTGGCCGACGGGTCGACGCTGCTGGATCCGCTCCACTACGTGCAGGGTGTTGACGACGTGTTCGTCAACGGCACCCACGTTGTGTCGGGCGGCGAGCACACCGGCGCGCGCCCCGGCGTGCATCTCGCACGCACGTGATCGATCTGCGATCCGACATCTGCTCGGCACCTACCGAGGAGATGTGGGAGGCCATGCGCACACATACACCGGCGTGGCCGATGTTCGATACCGACCCGGCTCTCGCCCGGCTCGAACGCGACGGTGCCGCGCTCCTCGGCAAAGAGGCGGCTGTCCTCGTTCCGACGTGCACGGCTGCAAACATTGCGGCGCTGCTCACACACGCTGAGCCGGGTCGCGCCGTCGTTCTCGAGCGTGAGGCCCACATCCTCACGAGCGAAGGCATGGGCATTCGCTCACTCGCACGTCTGCGCCCGGTCACGCTGACCGGCATAGGCGGCCACCTTGAGTCGGCCTGGGTCGCGGAAGCGGTCACCATCAACGATGCCGCGGTTGTGTGTCTTGAGAACACGAATACGCGCGCTGGAGGCACAACGATCACAGAGCGCGAGACAGCCGAGCTTGCCGCAGTCGCCCACGAACACGGCGCCAAAGTCCATCTCGATGGCGCGCGGCTCGCGAACGCATCGGTTGCGCTTGGCGTGCCACTTGCAACGCTCGCGGGGCCTGCGGACACGGTGTCGTTCAGTCTCAACAAGGGCCTCTCAGCCCCGTTTGGCGCCCTCCTCGCAGGTTCGACCGACACGATCCGAGTCGCACGAGAGCACCTGAAGGCGCTCGGGGCGGGGACGCTCCACAAGGTCGGAATCTTCGCCGCCGCCGGCTACATCGCCCTCGGCCTGATCGAACGGCTCGCCGACGACCATCGCCGCGCCGCGCGCCTTGCCGAACTCCTTCGCGCGGGCGGCCTCGAGGTCGAGCCGGTCGAGACGAACATTGTGTTCTGCCACTGCCCGGCAGGCTCGGAAGCGGTCGCGCTACGTCTGGCTGAGCGCGGCGTCCTCGCGTTCGTCCGTGACGAGTCGCGCCTTCGCTTTGTCACCCACCGTCTGATTGGTGATCACGAGATTGAAGAGGCAGCAGCAGCCGTCATCGCGAGCGCGAGCGTGATCGCAGCGTGAGCGGCTCCGACCTCGCCTTTGAGGTCGCGACGATTCGGCTCGTCGACACACACGAGCACCTGCAGCCCGCGGCAATGTGGCGCGAGGGCGGCCCCGACATCCTCCAAGACCTCTTTGGACACTACGCCTGGCACGACCTCGTCAGTGCCGGGCTGCAGCCAGACGCGCTCGGACGCCTTCTCGACCCGAAGGCTGGCTCGATCACAAGCCGCTTTAACGACATCCGCGAGATCTGGGAACGAACGCAGTTTGCTGGGTACGGTGAGGCGATCCGACTGTCCGCCCACCACACCTACGGAATCGACGAACTCACCAGCGAAGGCCTCGAACGAGCGCAGGCGATAATCGAGTCGCTCCAAACGGACGCTGAGCGGCTTCGCCTGATGCGCGAGGTGGCGTTGCTTGACCATGTTCAGATCGACGACATGCGCTGGAGCCGCGAGCCCGAGCCGCTCGCCCAAGAGTTCTTCACCTACGACCTTTCAATGTGGAGCTTCTGTCGCGGCGAGATCGAGAGCGAGAAGATCGCCGCCGAAACCGGAA
>CAIWTI010000143.1 GCA_903915545.1 uncultured Actinomycetes bacterium
AGAAGGGCGGCGTCGGTAAGACGACGACGGCGGTCAATCTCGCAGCCTGCCTTGCAGAGGCCGGCGAGCGGGTCTTGCTCGTCGACCTCGATCCGCAGGCAAACGCCACGTCAGGTCTCGGCATGCGTGCCGGCGCCACCTCAAGCTACGACCTGCTCGATGGCGCGCCGCTCGCAGAACTGGCACAGCCAAGCCCCTTCCCGAATCTCTCGCTCGTTCCGTCGAAGCCCGAGCTTGCCGGTGCCGCGGTGGAACTCTCGCGTCGCGCCGACGGCGAGCGGTTCCTCGCCGAGTCGCTTGCGAACGTTGAGGGCTACGACTTCGTTCTGCTCGACTGTCCGCCCTCGCTCGGCCCGCTGACGGTCAATGCTCTTGGTGCGGCCCACCGTGTGATCGTCCCGGTGCAGGCCGAGTACTACGCACTCGAGGGTCTGTCACAGCTGATGGGATCGATCAACCTGATCAAGAGCCGTCTCAATCCGGGGCTGGCGATTGCAGGCGTGTTGATCACGATGAGCGACACGCGCACGCGGCTTGCCGCCGAGGTTGAGGAGGAGGTGCGCAAGCACTTCGGAACACTGGTCTTTGACACGGTCGTTCCACGTTCTGTCCGTGTCGCCGAGGCTCCCAGCCACGGACTCCCTGTAACGCACTACGACCGGCACTCACGCGGTGCTGAGGCCTACTGGAAGGTGGCGATGGAACTTGTCGAACGCAGCTGAGTTTCCCGGAGGCGGCGACGAGACACCGACCGTGACTCCCGAGGCGCCCGCCGAGCCGACGGCCGCGCCCCGGCGTGGGCTGGGCCGCGGGTTTGAAGTGCTGATCGGAGGCGCTGGCTCGCCCGAGCTCGCGCACCTCCCGATCGAGCAGATTCACGCCAACCCCCGGCAGCCGCGTCGTCGCTTCGAGCACGAGGCGACGGCTGGCCTCGCCGACTCGATCCGTTCGCAGGGCATCCTGCAGCCGGTCGTTGTTCGTCCGCGTTTGGAGGGCGGCTACGAGCTGATTGCCGGCGAGCGGCGCTGGCGGGCATCACGTGAGGCTGGTCTCTCAACGCTCCCGTGCGTGATTCGCGAGGCCGACGACCGCGACACGCTGTTGCTGGGTCTCGTCGAAAACGTTGCGCGCGAAGACCTTTCGGTGATTGAAGAGGCTCGTGGCTACGCGCTGCTCATGGACGAGTTCGAACTCTCTCTGGGCGAAGTCTCCGAGCGCGTCGGTCGTTCAAAGCCGGCGATCTCAAACAAGACACGGCTGCTCGAGCTCTCTGACGACGTCCTGGCAATGGTCGAACGGGGAGAGCTCTCCGAAGGACACGCCCGGGCCGTCCTGGCCGTTCCGGATCAGGCAGAGCGCCGCAAGCTTGCGCGCAAGATCGTCTCTCAGGGCCTCTCGGTTCGTGCCGCCGAGCGGGCCGCGCGCTGGTCGGGCGCCAAGACGAAGCCGCGCACGAAGTCGGCCGTCGATCCGGTTCTCGCAGGGAAGATCCGCGATGGCCTCAAGCGCCTCACCGGCCTTGAGACGCGGGTCGGGCCCGGGAAGGTCGAGATCCAGTGGAATAGCGAGACCGACCTCGAGAACCTCGCTGAGGCCCTCGAACGTCTCGGGCTCTAGCGCCGCTGTCGTCTGAGAGCCAAAACGGCCTGAGAAAGAAAACGGCCCCTGCGTGAAGCAGGGGCCTGCGAGTGGGCGATCCTGGATTCGAACCAGGGACCTCCGCCTTATCAGAGCGGCGCTCTAACCAACTGAGCTAATCGCCCGCGGGCAGCAGTGTAGCCAGACGGGACCGAGCGCGACGTAGCGTCCGGTGCGGGGTGTTCGGCTTCGAGCGGCGCGCTCCGGGCCGGGGGTGCGGGGTAATCTGGCTTCGTGGTTGAGATGACGATCTATGGGGTTTCGTTCGACCTCGTCGGGAAGCAGCCAATCGTGCTGCTGAAGACGGCCGATGGGAACCGGTATCTGCCGATCTGGATCGGCCATCCTGAGGCCGCAGCGATCTTGATGAAGCTGCAAGGCGCGACTGCTCCTCGGCCGCTCACGCACGATCTGCTCGTCAACATTCTCGGCGAGCTGGAGGTCGAAGTCTCCCGCGTGACGGTGACGGAGCTGCGCGAGAACACCTTCCACGCGTCGATCACCGTCGTGCATGACGGAAACGAGATCGATATCGACTCGCGGTCATCTGACGCGATTGCGGTGGCAGTGCGCGCGCAGGCGCCCATCTTCGCTGCAGCCGCTGTGATCGAAGAGTCCTCGATCGAATTTGAGGGGGATGATGTGAACGACGAGGAGATCGTCGACGAGTTCCGCAAGTTCCTGGAGAACGTGTCGGCCGAGGACTTCGCCGAGGTGGAGGACGAACTCACCGAGGGTGACGAAGACGACGGCCCGTTCGCCGAACCTCCGCCCGACGAGCTGTAGCGCGCGCTACGCGACGACGGCGACGATCAGCGCGATCGCGTTGAACGACCCGTGCACGAGCATCCCGGGGAAGACACTCTTGACCCGCAGACGGAACCACGCGAGCGCCGCTCCGAACAAGGCGAGCTCGGGGAAGGCCTGCACAAGCCCGTGGTCGAAGGCAAAGACGCAGCCGATCGCCACGATTGAGGGCCAGTGCCCGAGACGTGCGAGCAGGGTCAGACCGAGGCCCCTGTAGGTCAACTCTTCGACGATCGGCGCGAGCACTGCGACCACGACGAAGTTCGCAGCGTATGCCCCGGCGTGCGACCCCTGCCAACCAGTTGGCGTCAGCCCCTGCTCCTTGCCGCCATGGAGAAACGGGTCCATGATCGCGACGGCGACGTAGATACCGACGAGGAGCAAGACTGCCATGCCGAGCGTGCGGCGCCAGCTCGTCGTCGGAAGGCTGACGCACAGCAGGTCGCGGTTGAAGCCCGCGATCGCGAGGACGGCCAGCAGGATGATGCCGTAGGCGATTGCACCTCCGACCGCGGTCGAATAGAGGTACAGCGCGTTGCGGTCGGGCGTACCGGAACTCGCTCGCCCGGCGTACTGAATCAGCCCGAGCAGCAGAACGAGGCCGACCCACAGTCCCGTTCTGATCTGGCGGCCTGTCCAAGGCTCCTTCTGCGCCATGGTCACGACGCGGCTCCACCCAGTAGGTGGCACCTACACTCTGAAGCGATCGACGTGTGCGAGGGGACAATCATTTCGTACGACGCTAACACTCCGCCCGCTGCCGGGTGCCGAAGGAGTGTGGATCGGTGAGCGCCCTGTGGTGGCGACTTGTCACCGCCGGCTCCGTCATTGTCGTTACGTGGCTTGTCGCGAAGCTCGTCGACTCCCGGATGTCCCGCCGCGATCTTGCCCCGGAAACAGCCACGCGATACCGCGTTCTTCGCCGAACGGTGTTCGCGACGATCGTCCTCGTCGGAATCCTCTCGGCGCTGCTCGTCATCCCCCATGTTCGTGCGATCGCGGGCGGAATCCTCGCGTCGTCAGCAGTCCTCGGCTTGGTCATTGGCTTTGCCGCCCAAAGGACGATCGGCAACTTCGTGGCGGGTCTGATGATCGCGTTCACCCAACCGGTGCGACTCGGTGACGAGATTGAGGTGCAGGGGACGAGCGGCACCGTTGAGGAGATCGGGCTCACCTACACCTGGGTCAGAACGCGCGACAACAACCTCCTCGTGATCCCCAACGAAAAGCTCGCATCCGAGACGGTCGTGAACGCAACGATCCGCAGCTCGTCTGCGGTCGCGGAGATCCTCGTTCGCGTCCCGGTTGCGGCAGACCTTCGCGCAATCGTCGAAGCGTTGGAACACGACGGCGCCCGCGCCTACGTGACTGCGCTTGGGGCTGACGACGCGACGATTGCTCTGCGTCGCGACACGGGTGGACGCTCGGCCGAGGAGGCCGCGAGCGAACTTCGTCTCGTCGCCCAGGAACGTCTCGTCGCGCTCGGCATCTTGCCGAGGCGGCCATGACCCCCGATCCCGCCGATGAGATCCTCGCGCTGCTTGCGGCGCGGCGGCTGCGCAAGCTCAGAAGGGCTGAACGACGACGACAGAACGCTCGCATCGGCCTAACGCTCGCGATGGCCGGCGCGATCGTCGCGGGGCTGATCGGTGTGGTTGGGATTGGAGCCGCAACCGCTGTCACCGTTGGCTGCGACCTCTCGACCCTTCAGCCGGTCGGCGTTGGTGAGAACTCATTCGTCTACGCGGCCGACGGCTCGCTGCTCGGATCGATTCCGTCGGAACGTAACCGCCAGCCAGTCGCCCTCGACCGCATGACACCGTGGCTTCCGGCTGCGACCGTTGCGATCGAGGACAGACGCTTCTTCGCGCACGGCGGGCTTGACTACCAGGGCATCGTGCGGGCGCTCTGGCGTGACATCAGCGCCGGGAGGGTGGTCGAGGGTGGTTCAACGATCACCCAGCAGCTCGTGCGCAATCTGTACACGGGCCAGGAACAGACCCTGGGCCGCAAGCTGCGCGAGGCCTGTCTGGCGATCAAGCTCAGCGGCAAGTGGTCGAAGCACCGGATCCTCGAGACCTATCTCAACACGGTGTATTACGGCAACCACGCCTACGGTGTCGAGGCGGCGGCGGAGACGTACTTCTCACGCCACGCCGAGAATCTCAACCTCGCCCAGGCCGCGTTGATCGCCGGCCTACCGCAAGCCCCGTCGGTCTACGACCCGTTCCACAATCCGGCCGGGGCGGTCGCACGACGGAACGAGGTTCTTGGTGCGCTGCTTGCGCAGGGGCGGATTACCGCCGCCCAATACCGCTTCGCAACGCACTCGGACGCCTTGTCGCTCAAGCCAGGCCGCGTGTACACGCGCATCAAGCAGCCGTACTTCTTCTCGTACGTGATCGACGAGCTTGTACGTCACTATGGCGCAAACACCGTGCGGCAGGGTGGGTTGCGTGTCACCACAACGATCATTCCGCGCGATCAGTGGGCGGCGACACGCGCGATCAAGAAAACGCTCAACGAACCACATGATCCGGCTGCCGCCGTGGTCACCGTGGAGCCGGGAACGGGTGCAATCCGGGCAATGGCCGCCGTTGTACCGGGCGATACAGCGAATCAATTCAACCTTGCGGCGCAATCAGCGCGGCAGGCCGGGTCAACCTTCAAACCCTTCGTCCTCGCAACCGCAATCGAGGAGGGAATGAATCCCGACACGACGACCTACCAGTCGATGCCGTACGAGTGCGTGACCAGCCCTTGGTGTGCCGGGGACTATGCGGTCGGCAAGCCCTGGATCGTTCAGACCTACGACCACACCTACGCCGGCGCCATCTCGGTCACGCGGGCAACGCTTGCATCAGACAACACCGTGTACGCGCAGCTCACGCTCGACGCGAACCCGCAGAAGGTGTGGCTCATGGCCCAACGGCTCGGGGTGCATCTGACCCAACCGCCCGTTGCTTCGATCGGACTCGGCCCGCTCTCGGTGTCGCCGCTCGACATGGCCACGGCGTACGCGACGTTTGCCTCGGGCGGCATCTACGCGCAGCCGATGGCGATCACAAAGGTCGTGCTGCCAACAGGAGAGACCGACACGACAGCCGGCTGGGGCGTTCCTCATACGCATCGTGCAATTGCCGAAGCGGTCGCCTGGAAGGTGAACGACGTCCTCCACCAGAATGCCGAATACGGGACGGGCGCAGGTTCGGGCGACGGGATCCATGTCAACGCGGGAAAGACCGGCACGACCGAGGATCACGCTGATGGCTGGTTTGTCGGCTACACCCGTGACCTCGCAACCGCTGTGTGGATGGGGTACCCAGCGGGTGAGATCCCGATGTATTCCGTTCATGGCAGGGCTGTCGCGGGGGCGACGTTCGCCGTTCCGATTTGGCATTTGATGATGCTCGCAGCCGAGCACAACCTCCCTGCCCGGCCATTCCTTACCCCGCCCCATCCACCGAAGTACACGACGTGGAAGAAGGGGAGCTGGGGATACCCCTGGAACGAGCAGGGCACGCCCGATGCAGTGACGCTTCGCGTTCCGAAGCCGGAGTCGATCTTCACCGCGGCACCCAAGGCCGCAACACCGACGGCGCCGACGACCACCGCCCAAGCGACGCCACTCCCGACGCCAACGACGACAGCGACAGTAACGACAACAGAGGCGACCGTCACGGTTCCACCTGTAGCCACGACGGTCCCGACAACCACCGCGGCGCAGCCTGAGCCAACTCCGGACCCCACCGCCACGACAGCTCCGGTCGTGCCCCCACCACCACCGGCAACAACGACCACCGCCGGGTAGGCGCTGTCGCGGCTATCGTGGCCGCCGTGCCTGACCTGATCAGCATCTCGGAGGCAATCGAGCTCGTTCTCGCGCGTGTAAGGGTGCTCCCCGCGGAGCGGGTTGCACTCGACGCTGCGGCGGGGCGATATGTCGCTGAGGCCGCGCACTCGCTCGTCGACCTGCCACCGTTTGCTGCATCGGCTATGGATGGCTTCGCACTCCGCGCCGAAGACACCCCGGGCCGACTCCCGATTGCGGGTCGCATCGTGACCGGCACACCATCACCGACGGCGCTTGCCGCCGGGCAGACGCTTGGCATCTCGACCGGAGGCGTCGTGCCGGACGGCGCGAATGCGGTGGTACCCGTCGAGCTCGTGACCGAAGACGGCGTCACGCTGGAAGTCCCCAAGGCTGTTGCCAAAGGTGACAACATTCGCCCACGCGGAGGCGATCTGGCCGCGGGCGACGCCGTTGTCGCGGCCGGGACGCGTCTTGGCGCCGCACACGTTGGAGCGCTGGCTGCGGGTGGGATTGCCGAGATTGCGGTTGGCTGCCGTCCACATGTCTGTGTGCTCGTGACAGGGTCGGAGCTCCAGGCCCCCGGAGCGGCGCTTGGGCCCGGCCAGATCTACGACGCCAACGGTTCGATCCTCGCCGCGCAGCTCGCAGCCGCTGGGGCGCATGTCGAGAGGCTGCCGCCAGTGGCCGACGATGAAGCGGCGACGTTTGCCGCCATCGAGCGCGGATTGCAGGCAGATGTTCTGATCACGACCGGCGGCGTCTCGGTTGGCGTCCACGATCTCGTGCGCTCTGCTGAGGCTCAACTTGGTGTTGAGGAAGTGTTTTGGCGTGTTGCAATGCGTCCGGGAAAGCCGATTGCGTTTGGTGTTCGCGGTTCGACGCTCGTCTTCGGCCTTCCCGGCAACCCGGTGTCATCGCTAGTCGGGTTTGAGCTCTTTGTGCGGCCCGCCCTCCTCGCGCTCCAGGGAGCAGATGAGCCCCGACCGCAGTTTCTCCCAGGTCTGCTCACGAGCGGGTCAAGGCGGGTCGGCGAGCGCGATTCGCTCATTCGCGCACGGCGCAGCGTGCGCGACGGTGCCGTCCTGCTCGAGCCGCTCTCTGGTCAAGAGTCGCACATGATCGCCCGCGCGGCGACAGCCGACGCGCTCGTATTCGTGCCTCGTGGTGAGGGCGTCCTCGAAGCCGGCAGTGCTGTGCAGTACCTGCCGCTCTCGTGATCTAGAGCACGCTATGACGCTGACGGTCGCGCCGGAGCAGCACGGCGAAGCGGATCGTGCGTCGAATCGGGCCGAGTCGTCGTCGTTCGCCTCGGTCGGGGTACGGCGCATAGCGTCCGACCGCGATTGCGCCGAGTTGGCCCGCAATGGCACCGCCCGCCAGCGCGATCACAACCGGAACGAATGAGACATACCCGACGGCGACGAGGACGACGAGGTACCAGAACGCGTCGAAACCAAGCCCAAACCGCACACCGAGGGAGATCGGGATGAGCGCCGGACCGACGAGTCCGCCGGCGAGCGCGAGCAGGCGAACGGCGACGTGGCGGTCACTCCACTGGGGGAGCCAGAGCCAGAGATGGAGTGCGGGCAGGACGAAGATCAGCGCGAAGGGGTTCGTCGCGATCACAAGCAGCGTGACGACAGCCATGCCAAGCAATGCCACTGCATGCCCGGCGAGGTGTTCGTCGGGATGGACGGGTCTGCGTGGCGCAATCCGGTCGCGACCCACGATCCAGCCGAGAACGGACAGGATGGCGAAGGCACTGAGCGTGAGCGTCGGCCAACCCCCGGCAACTGTTCCAGCAAGGCGTGGCGGCTCGGCGGCTCCGTGCGGCCAGAGACCCAGGCCAAGAAAACACGTGAAAACGGCACCGGCGAATCCCCAGACAGCGAGGCGGCTGCGCAACGCAGTTGCGGCGGGGGCAAGGCGAATACGGCGACGGCGACAGAATGCGAAGAGATCGACGACGCCGACAAAGAACGGGAACGTGAGCGACACAAGGAGCAGCTCCAGAGCCCAGCCCCGGAGCGCCCGCTGTCCAATGAGGACATAGCTTGAGGTGCCTTGGGCAAGCTCGAGTCCTGCGTCGAGCGAGGCAAGGAGCTGCTGAGCCGACTTCCCCAGCGCTTCGAAACGATCGCGGTTGAGCGACGCCGCGTCGTCCCCGAACGCTGCAGGTGGGCGATTGTTCGCCGATGTGAGCGTGAGCGCGGGGATCTCGCGCGCAACGAACGGCCCCTGCTCGTACGGTGTGAACGGGAATGCGAGGTCGACGAGTTGGCCAAGGAGGCCGGTGTGTTCGGGCTCATGTCCCGTCTGCTCCGCGATCCGCCGCTCGGCTGTGGCGACGAGCGCAAGTGCAGGGCTACGTGGCCGATCGCCTGCAATTGCGATACGCGCAGGGCCTGAGCCGGCGATCGCATCCAAATTGATGACCGCAACGATCTTGCCCCGGTAGGCGGTGTGACGGAGGAAGCGGACCGCGCCGAGGCTTCCCCACGCCCCTGCATCGGTTGAGAGGAAGACGAGTGTGTGTGCAGCCTGGACGGGCTGCGTTGCATCAGATGCGGGTTGGGCGTACTCCCGGGCCAGCTCGATCAGTGCGGCTGTCCCGCTCGCGTTGTCGTTCGCTCCCGCGCCTGCGCCCGTGTCGTCGCGATGGGCCATGATCACGATGGCGAGGGGTGACTGGCCGGGCACGACGGCTGTCAGATTGCGGAGCGTGACATTCCCGAGTCCCAGGACGTTTTGCGTCCAGATGTCGGTCTGGCTTTCAAGGCCGTACGGCCGGAGCTGATCCGCGAACCAGCCCGCTGCGCCCACAGCGCCGCTCGATCCCGGCGTACGGTTTGGGTATTCCGACACGAGCTGCCGTGTCAAGGCCACCGCGTCGCTCGTGTCAAATGACGGTGGCAGCTGGGGCGCGGCGAGACCGGTTGGGCGTGTGAGCGTGAACGCCGCGAGGAGGAGCGGAACGACCGCGACAAGGAATGCTGCCCGGTAGAGCCGTGTATTCACGGGTCGAGCAGTGGTACCGCGGCGCGCACGACGGCGGCGCCTGACCTGAGGCTGAGTGGGCGCCATCGCCGCCGAAGTGTAAGAGGGCGGCGCGCTGAATGCCCACACCTCTGTCGTCGTCGCCTCGGGTACGATGCCTGTGACACGGCAGGCAACCACGATATGGCCGAGTCATCCACCATCCTGCTCGTCGACGACGAAGAGAGCGTCCGCAAGGTGCTGACGTTTCCGCTTGAGCGCGATGGGTACCAGGTCGTGCAGGCCGTTGATGGCGAAGATGCACTCACGCGCTTTGGTGCAGGCGGCATCGATCTCGTCGTTCTTGACCTGATGCTGCCGAAGCTTGACGGCCTGGAGGTCTGCCGTCGCCTCCGCGCTGAGAGCGAGGTGCCAATCATCATGCTCACGGCTCGCGATGATGAGCTCGACAAGGTTGTGGGCCTTGAGCTCGGCGCCGACGACTACATCACCAAGCCCTTTTCGATTCGGGAGTTTCGGTCGCGCGTCCGAGCGCTTCTCCGACGTTCACGTGGAACGCGGGGCCCGGATCTCGAAGAGCGCGTCGGCATCGGCGATCTCCACCTCGATGCCGCACGTCGAACAGTGGCGATGCGTGGTGAGGACGTCAGCCTGACGTACGTCGAGTTCGAAATCTTGCGGTATCTCGCGTCGCACCCGGGCCGAGTCACCTCCCGCCAGATGCTGCTGGAATCGCTTTGGGGAAGTGCGGAGTACCGCGATCCGCGAACGATCGACGTCCACGTGCGTCACCTGCGCGAGAAGCTCGAGCGGGCACCGTATGCGCCGGAATACATTCTTACGGTGCGCAGTGTCGGCTACCGCTTCCGCGACCCGTGATTCGGCTGCGCTCCGTAGGGTCGCGGCTCGCGCTCGCCCTCTTCGCAATCGTTGCGTGCGTCCTCGCGACCGTCTACGTGATCGTCGTGCCGGCCTATGAGCGATCACTGCTCAATGCGCGAATCTCGACGCTGCAGAGCGCGCTTGGCGACCTCGTGCTGCAGCGCCCGCAGGCGTTCTTCCTCACGCAGCAATGGGTTGATGATGTTGCGGCTCCGACGGCAGACGCCCGCGTTGTGGTGTTCAGGACTACGCGCGCGCCGTTGCGAGCGACGGCGATTGCGGATTCGACCCCACGCACCTCGCCAGAGATGCAGAACGATCCGGTGGTGCTTCGTGCGGTTGCCTCTGGCCGGCGTGAGAGCGGCACGGTAACGCGAAACGCCGCGCGCTACGCGGAGGTCGTGTACCCGTTCTCCTCCCGCCGGCGGGCGCTCTTGCTTGCGACACCTCTTCACAACGATGCGCAGACCGTTTCGGTCGTGCGAGGCCGCGTGCTCCTCGCCGGATCGATTGGACTCGTATTCGCGATGTTCCTGGGCTACCTCCTCGCGCGCCTCTTTACGCGGCGTATTCGACGCCTCGAGCTTGCGGCCGAACGGATCGCCGACGGACGCTTCGACGAGCCCGTCGTGGACAATGGCGATGACGAGCTGGGACAGCTCGCGCGCGCCTTTGACCGGATGCGGCTTCGGCTCGCGTCGCTTGATCGGGCACGAAGCGAGTTCATTGCGAACGCCTCGCATGAGCTCCGGACGCCGATCTTCTCGATCGGAGCATTTCTGGAGCTGATCGAGAGCGAGGATCTCGACTCGGACACGCGGGAGGAGTTTCTTGGCGACATGCGTGAGCAGGTCAGCCGGCTCGGGAAGCTCGCGACCGACCTCCTCGATCTGGGGCGGCTTGACGCGGGCCGCATGACCGTTGATAGCGATGAACTCGACCTCGGCAGGATTGCCGCCGTTCTCGAGGGGGAGTTTGCCGCTCGGGCTCTGGCTTCCGAGCATGCGCTGGCCGTCGCGGGCGACGGCGTTGCGCTTGTGCAGGGTGACGAGCTGCGCGTGCTGCAGATCGGCAGGATCTTGATCGACAACGCGATGGCGCATACGCCTCCCGGGACACAGGTGACGCTCAGGTGGGAGCGTGAAGAGGATCGCGGCGTGCTGATCGTGACCGATGATGGCCCCGGCATCCCGGCCGATGCGACGGGCCAGGTCTTTGAGCGGTTTTACCGCCTCGAGGGCACGTTGGCGTCGGGGTCGGGCCTCGGCCTCGCAATTGCGCGTGAATTGGCGGAGCTGATGGGCGGGCGCGTCGAACTTCGGTCGCGCGCCGGTGAAACGGCGTTTCGCCTGGTTCTTCCGGCACGTTCGCTGGCCGCCCGCCTGTCGGTGCGGTAGCCAATTTCGTTTGCACGTGAAATCAGCCGTCGGTACGGATATCGTGCTGCCAGCTTGAGGGGATGGCGTCTTGGTGTGGCAGTCGCGATAGCCGCCGCCGCAGGTGGTGCGGTCGCAGTCGTCGTCGCAGATTCGACGGGCTGGCTCGCACGTTCGCGCACCGTCCTCGCCCGTGACACGCTCGCGAGCGAAGGTCTCCGCGAGATCGTCGTGTCGAAACCGGTGTTGGCCGGCACATTCCGCCCGGCGCACATCTACGCCCAGCGGTCGTCGGGTGTCGTGACGATCTCGTCGGAGTTCGGCGGCCCCCAGGCGCAAGGCATTGCGACCGAGATCGGCTCGGGGTTCGTCGTGTCGCTCGGGGGAGCCGTGCTGACGGCAGCCCACGTGATCACGCAACAAGATCAGCACGGTGCCGTTGCGGCTAAGGCTGTGTTCGTCACGTTCCCCGACGGTGACCGGGTGCGAGCCAAAATCGTCGGCTGGGATCTGGTGGATGACGTTGGCGTACTGACAATCGACCCCGATGCGCATATCCTCGAGCCGATTCCCCTCGGCGATTCGCGCCGCCTCTCGGTGGGTGAGCCGGTCGCTGCGATCGGGAGCCCGCTGGGTGATCCGAACGCCCTCACGGTCGGCGTCATCTCGGCGCTCCAGCGCGTGATTCCTTCGCTGATTACCTCTTCCGACCTGCTCGACACGATCCAGATCGATGCCCCGATCGCGCATGGCAACTCCGGCGGCCCGATTCTCAACACGCGGGGGGAGGCAATCGGTATCGCGGCGCAGACACAGGTCGGGCCGAATGGTGGTTTCGACGGGGTTGGCTATGCGGTTCCGATCCACGTGGCACAGCACTCCTTGAACCAGCTGCTGTCGACCGGGCACGTGCTGTATGCCTGGGCGGGGGTGAGCGCAGAAGACCTCACACCGGCGATCGCGAAGCAGTTCGGGTACGCGGCCGAGCACGGCGCCCTCGTCGACGGCATTGCCCTCGGCGGACCTGCCTCAGCCGCGGGTGTCCGGCCCGGACACAAGAACGTCACGTTCCTCGATCAGCAGATCACTGTTGGCGGCGACGCCGTCGTGGCAGTTGATGGCATTCCTGTCACAGACGCGAATGACCTCGCTCGGATCGTCGCGGAAGACCTTCGGCCGGGCGAGTACGCCCGCCTTGCAATCGTCCGCGGCAGGCAGCATTTGGCGCTCCGCGTCCAGCTCGGCTCACGTTCGTACGAACAGCGCTAGACTTCGTTGTCCAGCTAGGCAACGCTCCGGTAGCCGAGCCTCCTCGACTCGAACACCCCAGAGCCTCTACGATCGTGGGATGACCGATCTTTCGCATGTCGACGAGGCGTCCGGCGCAGTCCGGATGGTCGATGTCGGCGCAAAGCCGTTGTCGCATCGCCGGGCGATTGCTCGCGGTGCCGTGCTCATGGCTGCTGAGACAGCCCGCCGCATTCACGATCTTCCCAAGGGCGATGCCCTCACCACTGCTCAGCTCGCCGGGATCATGGCCGCGAAGCGCACCAGCGACCTGATCCCGCTCTGCCATCCGTTGCCCCTCTCCCACGCAAACGTTGAACTGACCGTGGGCGAAGGACGTGTCGACATCGTTGCGATCGCCGAGACGACCGCGCAGACGGGAGTCGAGATGGAGGCGCTGACCGCCGCGAGCGTCGCTGCGCTCACCGTCTACGACATGGCGAAGGCGATCGACAAGGGCATGGTGATTACCGAAATCACGCTCGTCGAAAAGACCAAGCGCGAGGTCGTGTGAGGGTCGGCGTCATCACGGTCTCAGACCGGGTCTCTCAAGGTGTTGCCGAGGATGGCAGTGGCGCGGTGCTCGAGGAGCTCCTCCGTGAGGACGGCTACGAGGTTGTTCGCCGGCTCGTACCCGACGAACGCGACCAGATCGCCGCTGTGATCACCGCGCTTGCAGCTGAGACCGACTGCGTTCTGACGACCGGCGGGACGGGTCTCGCAGCCCGTGACGTCACACCCGAGGCGACAGCCTCGGTGCTCACACGCGTGGCGCCCGGGATCGCCGAGGCGATCCGTGCCGACTCGATCGCCAAGACGCCGCATGGTCTGCTTTCCCGTGGTGTTGCGGGTGTCGTTGGCACAACGCTCGTGGTGAATCTCGCAGGATCGCCGGGCGCGTGTCGAGACGGATACGCGGTGTTGAAGCCGGCGCTGCCACACGCGCTGCGGCTCCTTGCCGATCAGAAGACCGCCACCGACCACGTCAATACGTGACGTGGCGTCGACCGTGACCACGGGTCCCGGTAGCGGGCACACTCCCGCACGCCTCGCTCGGCTGTTTGCGAAGCTCGTGAAGATCGAGCACACGATCTTCGCGCTGCCATTCGCATATGTCGGGGCTTTTCTCGCGGTCGACGGGGTTCCGTCGGCACACGACCTGCTCTGGGTCACGGTTGCAATGGCG
>CAIWTI010000144.1 GCA_903915545.1 uncultured Actinomycetes bacterium
CACGCGCGGGTTCATCTCGATGATTCGGTACTCGTCGGTCTTGGGATTGACGGCGAACTGCACGTTCGCACCACCGGTAGCGACACCCACCGCGCGGGCCGTCGCGAACGCCGCGTTGCGGATCTGCTGGTAGGCCGGGTCGGAGAGCGTCTGCTGTGGCGCAACCGTCCACGAGTCGCCCGTGTGGACGCCCATCGGGTCGAGGTTCTCGATCGAGCAGACGACCACGGCATTGCCCGCCGAGTCCGACATGACCTCGATCTCGTGCTCCTGCCAGCCTTCGAGGTACTCCTCGACAAGCACCTGGCCGACCGGGCTCATCTCGATGCCGTGCGCGATCGTTGCGCGCAGCTCGGCTTGGGTGAAGGCAATGCCGCCACCCATCCCGCCAAGGGTGAAGGCCGGGCGAACGATCGCCGGCGTCGGGAACTCGACGTCGGGCGTACGGGCGACGATGCTCTTTGGCACGTGCAGGCCAACCTCTTGCACGACCCGCCGGAAGAGCTCGCGATCTTCGGCCCGCTCGATCGCCGCAAGATCAGCACCGATGAGCTCAACACCAAGCGGCGCGAGCTCGATCGCGAGGTTGAGGGCGGTCTGGCCGCCGAGCGTCGGCAGGATCGCGTCGGGCTTCTCGCGCTCGATGATCTGCGTCACCGTCTCGGCGTCGAGCGGTTCAAGGTACGTCGCGTCGGCCCACTCTGGGTCGGTCATGATCGTCGCCGGGTTCGAGTTGACGAGCACGACGCGAAAACCCTCGCGGCGCAGCACCCGGCACGCCTGCGCCCCGGAGTAGTCGAACTCGCAGGCCTGCCCGATCTTGATCGGGCCGGAGCCCAGAATCAGGATCGTGTGAAGATCGGTGCGCTTCGGCACGCGTCCGCCAGTCTGTCGAAGAAGGGAAGGGCATCGAGCGGCCCAGGGGACGCCTCGGGATGGAACTGCACGCTCGCGAAGCCGTCGCCGATCAGACCCTCGACGGTGCCATCGTTCAGCGACACGTGCGACACGTCGTCGTCGGCGATCACGGCGTACCCGTGGTTCTGCACGGTCACGATCACGCGGCCGGTCTTGATGTCGCGCACCGGGTGGTTGGCGCCGCGGTGGCCAAACGGCAGCTTCACCGTCTCATGACCGAGCGCGAGGCCGAGCAGCTGGTGGCCAAGGCAGATGCCGAACACCGGCAGCTTCCCGAGCAGCTCCTTGATCGTCTCGACCTGCGTCGTGAGCACCGACGGGTCGCCCGGGCCGTTCGAGATCATCACGACGCGCGGCGACCAGTCGAGGATCGCGTCGGCGTCGTAGTCGCCCGGAACAACGACAACCTCAAGCCCAGCGCCCGCAAGCCGCGCGGGAATCGAACGCTTCGAGCCAAAGTCGACAACGACCACACGCGGGCCTTCGCCGATCACGTACGGCTCGGGCGTCCAGGTGTGGCGCTCCAGTGGCCGACCGTCGATCAGCGGCTCTGCGAGCGCCCGCGCCTGCAATTCCTCCGGCGTTCCGTCGCCGAGCGCGCACCGAAGTACGCCCCCGTCGCGGATCCGCCGCACGAGCGTGCGCGTGTCGACACCCGTGAGCGCGACGACGCCCTTCTGCTTCAGCCAGCCGGCGAACTCGGGGCGACAGTCGCGCATGACGACGCCCTCGCACTGGACGTGGTCTGACTCCATCCGAATCTCGTCGACGCCATAGGTGCCGATCAGCGGATAGGCAAACGTCAGCACCTGCGCGACGTAGCTCGGGTCGGTGACCGCTTCCTCGTACCCCGTCATCGAGGTCGTGAAACATGCCTCGCCTGCTGCAACCCCCGGCGCCCCGATGCCGATCCCGGGAAACACGGTGCCGTCTTCGAGAACGAGGTGTTGCGGGCGCGAAAGAAGTGGCGACATCGGATGCATAGATTGCATGTTTCGTGCATAATACGCAAACAGATGAAGACCGCGGCGATCATCGGCTCGGCCGGCTACACCGGCCAGGAGACGCTTGACCGGGTGCTCGGCCACCCTGGCCTCAGCCTGCTCGCCGCCGGATCGAACACCTTCGCTGGTCAGCCGGGTTCGGTGCTCGACCCGCGGCTCGACGACAGCTTTACGTTCGTCACGAACGACGAGGCCGCCGCGAGCGGCGCCGACGTCATCTTCCTCTGCACCGGCAACGAGGCTGCCGCGGCGTTCCAGCCGCCCGCGGGCGCGGTCGTAATCGACCTCTCTGGCGTGCACCGACTGCTCGACCAGACGCTCGCCCAGCGGTACTACAAGCTCACGCCCGGAGCCTGGAGCTACGGGCTGCCGGAGATCTCGCCCGCCACCGGCCCGCTGATCGCGAACCCTGGCTGCCATGCGACCACCGCGGCGCTCGCCCTTGCGCCTGCGCGCGGTCTGACGTCGAAGGCGGTGGTCGACTCGAAGACCGGCATGACTGGCGCCGGCCGCGAGCTGAAGCCGACGTCGCACGCAGGCTTCGTGCTTGAGAACCTCTCGGCCTACGCAGTCGGCTCGCATCGGCACGCCCCGGAGATCGAGCAGACGATCGGCTTCCCGGTCGCGTTCGTTCCCCACCTGCTGCCCGTGCGGCGCGGAGTGATCACGACCTGTTACTTCGAGGCTGACGCCGACCTGCGGCCGCTGTACGAGAGCTTCTATGCAGGCAGCAAAGTCGTTCGGCTCCTGCCAGAGGGTGGAATCCCCGAGCTCTCGCGCGTGCAGAACACCGACGCCGCCGAGATCGGCCTTTTCACCGATGATGCGACCGGCATGAAGATCGTCATCTGCGCCACCGACAACCTCGGCAAGGGCGCGGCCGGCCAGGCCGTGCAGAACGCGAACCTCGCACTCGGCCTCGACGAGACCGCGGGCCTGCGGCTGAAGGGCGTCTCGGTATGAGCGTCACCGCGGCCAAGGGCTTCGTCGCCGCGGGCATTGCGGCCGGCATCAAGAAGACCGACAAGCTCGACCTTGCGATCGTGCGCTCCACCGAGCCCGCTGTTGGCACGGCGATGTTCACACGCAACCGGGTGCAGGCGGCCTGCGTGCTCGTGAGCGCCGCGCACCTCGAACTCGCCGAGCCGCAGGCGGTCGTCGTCAACTCAGGCTGCGCCAACGCTGCCACCGGCGAGCGCGGCAAGCTGAACGCGATCGCGACCTGCGCCGAGACGGCCCGCGTGCTCGGGATCACCTCCGAGGAGGTGCTCGTCCTCTCCACCGGCGTGATCGGGGCGCAGCTGCCGATGCACAAGATTCTCCCGGGGCTTGAAAAGGTCGCCGACGCGCTGTCGCCCGATGGTGGCCACGACGCGGCGCTCGCGATCATGACCACCGATACGCGCGAGAAGGAAGCGGTCGTGACGCGCGACGGGTTCACCGTGGGCGGCATGACGAAGGGCTCCGGGATGATCCACCCGAACCTCGCGACGATGCTCGCCGTGATCACCACCGACTATCCGCTGCACCACGGCGAGTCGAAGGATCTCCTGCGCGCTGCGGTCGAGCCGTCGTTCAACGCGATCACGGTCGATGGCGAGCCGTCGACGAACGACACCGTCATCTTGCTTGCGAATGGCGCGAGCGGGATCGAGCGCACTGCCCAGACCGACACTGCCTTTGCCGAGGCGCTGCTTGAGGTGTGCACGAGCCTGGCGCGGCAGATCGTCGAAGACGGCGAGGGCATCACCGTGCTGGCCGAGATCAACGTGAAGGGCGCCGCCGACGACTCCCAGGCCCGCGCGATCGCGCAGCGGATCGCCACCTCATCGCTCGTCAAGACCGCGCTCTTTGGTCACGACGCAAACTGGGGTCGCGTGCTCGCCGCCGCCGGTTCGGCGCCGTGGAACGGAACGTACGCCGAGATCGACCCCGACCGCGCCTCGCTGCACTACAACGGCGTGCTCGTGCTCGACCACGGCGCACCCACCGACGTCGAGCCCGACGTCTCAGGCGCGACTTGCACGATCGAGCTCGACTTGGGCATCGGTTCCGGCTCGGCCGGCTACCTGACGAGCGACCTCTCGTACGACTACGTGCGCATCAA
>CAIWTI010000145.1 GCA_903915545.1 uncultured Actinomycetes bacterium
CCTTCGTGATGCCAGTCATGTTCTCGACTGACGTGATCCAGCGCTCGTTCTCTTCTCGACTATCCTTCGTCGCGCCGCCGAGCACCTCGTTCGCAACCGCCATTTGATTGAGCTGGCGAGACTCCTCCACCGCTGCTTGGAAGGACGAAGCTAGGAACTCCATCGCCGCAGCGAGCGAGACCGTTACACCTAGAACTCCCAGCAGAAGGCCGGGAAGATCTGCCAGAGACTCGGAGAACGACTTACCGAAGTCCTCGGACGCCTTGCCCGCGTCGTCGAGCTTGCCCTTGAGATCGTCGAATCCCGTTGAGTCGAGGAGCGACTGTATGAGGACTTCGAGGCCCGCTCCTGCGTTACTGGACACGGCTCTTGTCCTCGATCTCGCGGATGAACGCGGGCTTCTGGTCCTCGGGCGTCTTGATCGTCGGCAGCATGCTTGACATCAGCCCCACAAACTGCTCGCCGTCGAGCACGCCGCGAGCCTCCCGGGCGACCTTCAGCTCCTCGCGCATTGCCATAATCGAATCGGCACAAAACTCAAACCGTTGCTGCATGAACTCAGGGACACCGATGTTGGCGGCCCGGGCGCCGCCCAAGCAAATCAGGAAGAAGTTCTGCTGGGCCTCGTTGACATCGACGGGCTGCTCGGGCGCTGGAGCGCTCTTGTCGGGTAGTCGCTCCCCGAGCCTGCGAATACGACCCCAGTCCTGCGCACCGTAGAACTCAATCAGCGCGTCGACATGCACCGAGGAAAACTTCTTGTAGTCGTCCGTCTTCGTGAAGCCCGGGCACAGGTACTCGATGGCCTCGACGATCGCTGTCGAGAACGCAATCGGATGATGCGCCTTGATCTCGTCGTGTATCACTTTGAACGTCGGCCACAAGCACCAGACGTCGTAGAGCGATAGCGTGCGGAACAGGTACTTGCCGCTGCCGACCGGGAGCGTCAGGACCTTGTGTTGCCACTCGGGTTTCACGTGCCTCCTCAGACCGTGTAGAGCTTGCCGACCTTGAACGCTCCGCCGATCGTGAAGTCCGCAAGTCCGCGAATCGTCGCTTGCACAGAAGCCTTCGCGTCCTTCGAGAACTTGATTGCGCCGTGAGCTTGGAAGAACGCCTTGTAAAGCTGAATGTAGCCCCACGCGCCGATGGGCGATGTGCCGTTGTCATGCCCGGGCGAAGGGAACTGGAACGCGACCTGATAGTAGGTCGGGCGCATCGAGGGCACCGTGCCCGCCTGCACGTCGAAGAACTCTCCGAGCGAGAGCGTGCCTCCTGCGAGCGCGGCGGCCTTCGCTCCGAATACGAGCGCCAAGTTCGCGATCGACACCTCGTCGATCGTCGCCTTGATGTCGTACTCCTGCTTCGTCAGAAACGAGTCCACGGCGGTCGTCGACTGGTCGATCTCGACGTCCGTGTACGTCGGTTTGTGATCGAACTCGATCCCGCTCTTGTCGATCGCGCCGAGCGAGACCCATGTCCCCTGCGCGGCGTCGGCGCCTGCCGGGACATAGGGCGCGTACCAGAGGCGGATGGGCCCTTGAACGAAGTTCTTGGGGTCGATCCCGTAGCTCACCGGATAAGTAACAGGCATTGTCGTGTCCTCCTATGCGAAGTTCAGCTTGTAGTCGACTCGAAAATCCGCTCCCAAGTAGGGCAGGTTCTGATACCAGTAGTGATAGTCGCACTGCTTCGGCAAGAACGCCGTTGTCTGCGACGACGGGCCACCGTCGCCTGCGAAGTACAACGAGAAGCTGCGCACGAGCGCGTCGTGCATGTCGTCCATCTGCCGCCACGCCGTGTCGCCGTTGGGCCCGAATACGTCGCCCGTGTTCAACCAGATTTGGAGCAGCAGCGTGCCCTCGAACACGGCCCACGCATTCCCGCCCGGCGTGATCATCTCGGGTTCCTGCTCGGCGATGCCGATGACCGGATACATAAGCCCTGCCGCGACCTCCATCTCGGGATAGAAGTAGCCGCGCCACACCGTCTTCGCCCCTGCTTGCAGAGCGAGC
>CAIWTI010000146.1 GCA_903915545.1 uncultured Actinomycetes bacterium
CCGGCGCGGGCGGCGTCGCCCGCGCCGCTCAGATCAGCTCGGCTGCGAGCGCGTGCGCAAGCGTGCGCGCCTCTGCGGCGCTCAGCCCGTCGGCGGCACCCCGGGCCATCGCTACGTTGGCGCCGGCGAGCGAGCCACGTATCGGCGCGCCTGAGCGTCGACGCCTCGGCCGCGAGGCGAACCGGACCGACGAGACGGCGTCGACGTAGCGGCTCACCCCGGTCGCGAGTACATCGGGTGAGGCGCCCGATTCGTGCAGCGTCCCTACGAGTTCGCCGAGCCCTTGCTTCTCACCGTGGGTCAACGTGATCTTGAGGCCATCGGCGCTCAGCTCGACGCTCGCGAGCTGCCGATGGAACACACCGACCCCGGCCGAGCCAACAGCGAGGACGAGCAGGACGACGACGAGCGTCTCAGACCGTCTCGACGGAGGCGCGCCGATCGTCGCACGTTCGACGGTCACGACGGACCCACCGGTCGCGACGGTGCCGGAGCGCTGCGTCGAGGTCACGGTCTTCACGACACCCGTGCTCGTGCCGTCGTTCGGGAGCCAAACGCGCCAGATCGCAACCCAGAGGAGTAGCGCGGAAAGGGGGAGCAAGATCAACGGCGCGACGTTCCGGGCAAGCCAACTCGACGCCTTCGGAAGCACGGATCCGTGGCTTTGTCGGTGAGGGGCTGCAGAAAGCACAGCCCGACTCTAACGTGTTGACTGGAGTCAATGCAACTGAGGTGCGGCCGCCTAGGACGCCGGGGCTATCGTGTGGATCAGTCGTCGAAAGGAGCGAAACATGGTTCGTCGCACGATGATCTCGCAGCTGCAGTCGGTCGGTGAAGGGGCACTCGGAAAGCTCGCTCAGAGCCCAGTGACGCACAAGGCGCTCGAGGGTGCGATCCAGGTCAAGGATCGGGTGGAGAAGGTTGTCCGCGGTCTTGAGGCAATGGACGAGCGTGTCGCGAAGCTCGAAGCGCGGATCGCCGAGCTTGAGAAGGCCAAGACGCCTGCACGCAGTGCAGCGAAGACGACCGCGAAGCCCAGCACGACCGCGGCGAAGAAGCCTGCCGCGCGCAAGCCTGCCGCCCCGAAGTAGAGGCGAACGGTGGGCGCTAGGCCGGTACGCGGACGTTCAGTGCGCCGGGAACGATCTCGAACCGCACCGGCGTTGTGCCGCTCGGCTCTCCTTCGAGCTCGATCGGCAGCGGGCGCGTCGACTCGACTTCGATCCAGGGCGAGCGAACAACGTCGACCTTCTTGTGCTTGAGGTGGCCGCCGCCGTAGAGCTTCGGTGAGGTAGTGATGAAGTCGAGCTTCGAGACGTCGCCGAAGAAGACGATGTCGAAGAGGCCGTCGTCGGGCACTGCCCCAGGTGCGAGCATCATCCCGCCGCCCGCGTACTTGCCGTTTGCGACGACGACATTGTTCATCAGCCCGCGTCGCTCGCCACCTTCGTAGCGGGTAGTCACATCGCCGTTCTTCCAGGCGAGGAAGACGCGGGTGAGGGCGTAGTAGAACGTCGCTTTGCCGCCAAGAGCCTTCGACATGCCGTTGGCCCGATCGGCGACCTGGCCGCTCATGCCGACGGAGCCCATGCTGGCGAAGTGGCGAACCTGCGTCGAACCATCGGCCGCGGTGTACGACACCTTCCCGACGTCGACGGTGCGCGTGATGCCATTGAGCGCCACCCCGACGGCCGCGTCGAACTTCTGCGGGATGCCGTAGGTGCGGCCGAAGTCTTGGCCCGTCCCGTTTGGCAGCACGGCAAGGGTCGCCCCAGAACCGACGATGCCGTTGACGACTTCGTTGAGCGTTCCGTCGCCGCCAACGGCCACGAGGAACGCATCGGGCGAGGCGACGCTCCGGGCAAGCTCGGTGAGGTGCCCTGGCCGCTCGGAGAAGAGCACCTCACCTGGCAGGCCAAGCTCGGCCGCGCGGGCGGCGAGCTTTGGCCATTTCTTGCCCGTCGAGCCGTTTCCACTCGCCGGGTTGACGAGGAAGACGGCCCGCACGATTAGACCTTGTCGGAGGTCGCGACCTGTAGGGCGAGTTGCGTCATGCGGTCGACGGAGGCACGCAGGTCCTCGTCGGAGATCCGCTTGAACTCGCCTTCAACGACGATGTCGCTGACGGTCAGGAAGCACGCGCTTGAGATACCACGGAGCGCACCGACGGTGAACAGTGCGGCTGCCTCCATCTCGACTGCGAGCACACCGCGCGACGACCAACGCTCGTACTGGCCGCCATCGGGGTTGTAGAAGAGATCGCTTGAGACGATCGGGCCGACATGGATCTGCTCGTTCGAGTGCTTCGCGATGTGCACTGCCTCGTGCACGAGGTTCCAGCTTGCGGTCGGGCAGTGCGGCTCGTTGCCGACGAGGTGCATTGCGGTCGAGTCGGCAGGAACCGCCGACAGAGCAACGATCAGGTCACCGAGTGCATGGGAGGGCTGGAGACCACCACAGGTGCCGACGCGGATGAGCTTCTTGCAGCCGAGCTGCACCAGCTCTTCGAACACGATGGTTGCTCCGGGACAGCCCATACCGGTGCCCTGGACAGAGACAGGCTTACCGTTGTAGGTGCCCGTGTAGCCGAGAAGCCCGCGCTCGGAGTTGCGCTGGACGACGTCTTCGAGGTAGGTCTCGGCGATGTACTTGGCGCGGAGAGGGTCTCCGGGCAACAGGACGGCCTCGGCGTAATCGCCGGGCTCGGCGCGAACGTGAATAGGCATGGCGCAGGACTCTACCGCGGGTCGCGCTAATCCGCGAGGATGTGTTCCACGTGACGTTGCTGATCGACCCCTCACCCGAGCAGGTTCTCGAATTCTGTGGCCGCGATCCGGTCGAGCGCGTCTTCCTCGAGGATGTTGCGCGGCGCGGTGGGGGACGTTTTGTCGCGTCTCGTCGCGACGACGGCCTGTTGGCTGCGCTCTGCCATGTTGGCGCGAATCTCGTACCCGCGGGCGATGGTTGTGAGGTGTTTGCGCCGGTCGCTGGGCTGAGTCGCGCGCGCATGATCATTGGCGAAACCGACGCCGTGTCGGCGCTGTGGGATGCCGCGTCGTGGGGGATGCCGACGCCACGCGAGGATCGTCCTGGTCAGCCGGTGTACGCGATTTCGGAGCCGCCCGCGCCGGGCGAGACCGGCCTGCGCGCGGCGAATCTCGCCGATCTGCCATTTCTGATTCCCGCCTGCGGTGCGGCCCACGAGCTTGAGCTTGGTGTTGACCCGATCAAGCGCGATCCCGATTCGTTCCGCTGGCGGACGATGGCGCATATCGAGGAAGGCCGGTCGTGGTTGTGGATCGAGAACGGCGTGATTCGCTTCAAAGCCGAGGCCTCGGCGTGGACGCCGCACGCGGTGCAGATTCAGCAGGTTTGGACAGATCCCGAGGCGCGAGGGCAGGGATTTGCTGGCCGCGCTCTGCGCGACCTCTGCCGGCTACTGCTTGAGACGACCCCGACGGTGACTCTCTTTGTGCGGACAGACAATGAGCCGGCGCTCCGCCTGTACGAATCGATCGGGATGCGGCACGTGCTGACCTACCGGAGCATCCTCCTCCCGTGAGGCGCCTGATCCTTGCCCGGCACGGTGAGAGCGTCTTTAGCGTCGCGGGGCTGCTGAACGGCGATCCGAGCGTTCCGGGCGGCCTCACGCCGCAGGGGGTCAGCGAGGCCGAGCGGCTCGCGATAGCGATCGCGAGCGATCCGATCGACCTCTGCATCCACACCGAGTTCGAGCGAGTACGGCAGACCGCAGAGGTCGCGCTCGCGGGGCGACCGACTCCAACGATCGTCGAGTCCCGCCTCAACGATCCCCAGTACGGTCGCTATGAGCGGGCTGACATTGACGGGTATCGCGATTGGGCCGCCGTCGCTGGCTCAGGGACACGTGCCGAGGGTGGTGGCGAGAGTCGTCAGGAGATCATCGAGCGCTACATCGAGGGGTACCGCGCCGTGATCGCCCGACCCGAGAAGACGATCCTCGTTGTCGCGCACTCGCTTCCGATCGCGTACGCGTTGGGGGCGAAGGAGGGCACTCCGCCTCGGCCTCGCGTGCCGATCGTTGCGTATGCGACGCCCTACCGCTTCGACGGCGACGAACTCGATCGCGCCGTCGCGGTGCTTGAGGCGTGGCTCGACGATCCCGACTGGTGAGTGACACACTGACGGTGTGGACGTTCTCGCTCGGGTTGAACGACGGATCCGCTCCGAATCGCTGATTGAGCCTGGCGGCGAGATCACCTGCCTCGTCTCGGGCGGTGCCGATTCGACCTGTCTGCTCCTCGCGTTAAGTGAGCTCGGATATCGCACGAACCCCGTGCACATCGACTACGGCCTTCGTGGCGACGAGTCGGATGCCGACGCCGAGCACTGTGCAGTTGAGCTTGGGGCGACCGTGATTCGTGTGCACCCCGTTCGGGCGACCGAGGATGAGCTGCGGCGACTCCGCTACGACGCCACGGCAGGCGTCCTGCGTGCGACCGGCCATACCGCGAACGACCAGGTCGAGACGATCCTCTACCGTCTCGCGGCCAGCGGACGACCAACCGGGATCAAGTCCCGCCGCGAGGACGGCGTCGTTCGACCCTTGCTTGATATCTGGCGCGACGAGACCGAGGCCTTCTGTCATGAGCGCGGCGTTGCGTTTCGGCTCGACTCATCGAACGCCCAGACGATCCGCGGCCTGATCCGCAACGAGATCGTGCCGCTGCTTGAGCGTCTCCATCCTGCTGCGCGAGAGAACATCCTGCGTGCGCTCGACGACCGTCGCGTGATGCCCCCGGCGCTTGCCGAGCTCCTCGATGCTCCGGCAGCATCGAAACGCGTCGACCTGGGCGGAGGCGTCCAGGCCGTACGCGAGCACGATCGACTGTGGCTCGAACGCTCACCTGTGGCACTCACGGGGGAAGTCCATTGGGGCGGATGGGTCATTGCATCCGACGTGCCAGGCCTTAGAGTGAGGGGGTGGCGTCCGGGCGACCGGCTCGCAGGGCGCTCGAAGAAGATCCAAGACGTGTTCGTCGACGCCAAGATTCCGCGCTCTGACCGTGAAGGTTGGCCGCTCGTAGTCTCGGGCGACGAGGTTGTGGCAGTGCCCGGGCTGGTGGAGGCACCGGGTGTGACAGCGGTTCGGCAAACGGAGGTGGGGGAATGACTCAGCGTGAACTCCAGCGCGGTGTCGGCGAAGTTCTGATCGACGAGGATCGGCTCCAATCCCGCATTCGGGATCTTGGTGCCGAGATCTCCGCCCACTACGAGGGCCGTGAACTCCTGCTTGTAGGCGTGCTGAAGGGCGCGGTCTTCTTCATGGCCGACCTGATGCGTCAGATCCAGGTTCCGTGCGAGATCGACTTCATGGCGATCTCGAGTTACGGAACCGGTACCGACTCGTCGGGGGTCGTTCGCATCCTCAAAGATCTCGACATCAACATTGAGGGACGCCACGTGCTCGTCGTCGAGGACATCATCGATTCGGGCCTCACCCTCTCTTACCTCGTGCGCAACCTCGAGTCGCGCGGCCCCGCCAGCGTCGAGGTGTGCGCGCTCCTCACGAAGCCGGAACGGCGTGAGATCGATGTTGACGTTCGCTACGTCGGCTTTGAGATCCCCAACAAGTTCGTCATCGGCTACGGCCTCGATTTCGCCGAGCGCTATCGCAACCTGCCGTTCGTCGGCGTGCTCCACGATGACCTGATGCCCGAGGGTCTCTGACCCGCTCGTTTCGCACCCGGATTCTTAAGGTCGCTTCAGGTTGCGGCCAGACGTCACACATCCCTGTTCGGGTACGCTGGGCCTCGGAGCTGCCTAAGTGAATCGCCTCTTCCGTAGCGCGTTCGTACCGCTCATCCTCCTCGTGGTTGTTGTTTGGGCTGCGAGCCAGGCTCTGATCCCGAGTACGAGCCACACCAAGAAAGAGACCTACTCTCAGCTCAAGTCCGAGGTGGTGACGAACCCGGATGCGATCTCGAAGGTCTCATTCGATCCGTCCCGACGCGCGATCACCGCAGCGTTTGTCGCCACGGGCAGCGACCCGGCATACAACGTCACGGTTCACTACCCCACCGATCAGTCGCAGATCGAGTTCGAAAACCTGCTCGACAAGTCGCAGATCGTCTACGACTCGAAGGGCACGGGCGGGTTCTCGTGGACGACCGTCATTGGCAGCGTCCTCCCGATTCTCGTGATCGTCATCTTCTGGTTCTTCATGATGAGCCAGGTTCAGGGTGGCGGCTCGAAGGTGATGAGCTTCGGTAAGTCGCGCGCCAAGCGCATGGCTCCCGATTCGCCAAAGATCGGTTTCAAGGATGTCGCGGGCGTCGACGAGGCGGTTGAGGAGCTCCAGGAGATCAAGGAGTTCCTTGAGAACCCGAAGAAGTTTCAGGCCCTTGGTGCGCGCATCCCGAAGGGTGTGCTGCTCTACGGCCCTCCAGGCACCGGTAAGACGTTGCTCGCGCGAGCGGTCGCTGGCGAAGCAGGCGTCCCGTTCTTCTCGATCTCCGGTTCGGACTTCGTCGAGATGTTCGTTGGCGTCGGTGCGTCGCGTGTTCGCGACCTTTTCGAGCAGGCGAAGCAGGCTGCACCGTGCATCGTCTTCATGGACGAGATTGACGCCGTCGGGCGTCACCGTGGCGCCGGCATGGGTGGCGGCCACGACGAGCGCGAACAGACGTTGAACCAGCTGCTCGTCGAGATGGATGGCTTCGAGATGAAGGACAACATCATCTTGATCGCCGCCACGAACCGGCCTGACATTCTCGACCCAGCACTGCTGCGCCCCGGTCGTTTCGATCGCCAGATCGTCGTTGATCGCCCCGACCGCAACGGCCGCAAGAAGATCCTTGAGGTGCACTCGAAGGGCAAGCCGCTCTCGGCCGAGATCGACCTTGAGTCGCTCGCCGGCGGAACGCCTGGCTTCACGGGAGCCGACCTCGCGAACCTCGTCAACGAGGCCGCGCTGCTCGCTGCTCGTCGCGGAAAAAAGATCATTGAGCAGTCGGAACTCGAAGAGGGAATCATGCGTGTGATCGCGGGCCCCGAGAAGAAGGCGCGCCTGCTTTCCGAGAAGGAGCGCCGGATTACGGCGTACCACGAGATGGGCCATGCCCTCGTCGGGCACTTCCTCGAGAACACGAACCCGATCCACAAGATCACGATCGTTTCGCGCGGCCAAGCGCTCGGACTCACGATTTCACTGCCGACCGAAGATCGCTACATGCAGACGCGTCGGGCACTGCTCGAAGAGATCGCGATGACGCTCGGTGGTCGCGCCGCTGAAGAGATCGTGTTCAACGAAGTCACGACCGGCGCCGCCAACGACCTCGAGAAGATCACTCACACCGCCAAGCAGATGGTGATGCGCTGGGGGATGAGCGAGAAGCTCGGCCCGCGCGTCCTCGGCCGCCAGAACGACATGCCGTTCCTCGGCCGCGAGATGGGTCACGCCCCGGATTACTCCGACGAGGTCGCTCGCGAGATCGACGACGAGGTTCTGCGGATCATCGAGGATGGCCATCAGCTCGCCCTCGCTGTGCTCAAGGAGCATCTCGACGACCTGCACCGGATCTCCGAGATCCTGATCGACCGCGAGACAATTGACGCCGATCAGTTCCTGCGACTCCTCGCAGGCGAAGGCCCTGATTCGGTCTTCCCGGCTGATGACGAGCCCGATGCGGCGCTGCCGGAGCCGACTGCTGAGCAGGGTCGCAAGATCCTGCCGAAGCCCCGCCCGTTCCCGCTCCCGGGTTCGGCCATGCAGCCGCCAAAGCCCGAAGGCGCAGCTTAAGAGGAGCCGCGGGAAGTCCGCGGCCGCCGTCTGACATGCCGACCGAACCTCTCGCGCAGCGCTTCCCTCGCCCCGCCGTGATGGGCGTACTCAATGTCACACCCGACTCGTTCTCGGATGGTGGGGTGCACTTCGATCCAATCGTCGCGGCCGCGGGCGCTCGGCGGATGCTCGATGCCGGTGCCGCAATCGTCGATATCGGGGGCGAATCGACTCGCCCCGGTTCGGGTGGCGTCACCCTCGTCGAGGAGCTTCGTCGCGTGGAACCCGTTCTTGCCGCGCTGCACGGTGCGCCGATGTCTATCGACACGTCGAAGGCTGAGGTCGCGCGCCTCGCGCTCCAGTATGGGGCCCTGATGGTCAACGACATCACCGCCCTCCGACACGATCCCGAGCTCGCTGAGGTCGTCGCCGAAAGCAACGCGTACCTCTGCCTCATGCACATGCGCGGCGAGCCAAAGACGATGCAGGACGCACCAACCTACGACGACGTCGTCAGCGAGGTGAAGGCATTCCTCGAAGAGCGGCTGGCGTTCGCGATCAACGCCGGCATCCCCGCCGAGCGGATCTGCCTCGACCCGGGCATCGGCTTCGGCAAGACCGTCGACCACTGCGTCGAGCTGCTCCAACGGCTCGACGAGATCGTCGCGATTGGCCAGCCGGTGCTCGTAGGCCTCTCCCGCAAGAGCTTCCTCGGCAAGCTGCTTGGCGACCCCACCGCCACCCAGGGATCGCTCGAAGCCTCGATCGCAGGGGCGGTCGCCGCGTTTGAGCGCGGCGCGTCGATCTTCCGCGTCCATGACGTGCACGAGACCGTTGCCGCACTCCGCGTCGCTTCCGCGGTGGCCGCATGATCGTCGAGCTTGAAGGTCTAGAACTGTGGGGCTACCACGGCGTCCTCGCTGAAGAGAAGCGTGATGGCCAACCGTTCCTTTTCGACGTCCAACTGGAAGTAGGGGAGCTCGGCGCCGACGACAACATCGAAAGCGCCGTCGACTACCGCGACGTCGTCCGCGCGATCAAAGACCTCTCCGACAGCCGCTCCTACGACCTCCTCGAGGCGCTCGCCCCCGCGATCGCCGACACGCTCCTTGCGCGCTTCCCCGTCTCGTGGGTCAAGGTTCGCGTCCGCAAGCCAACGGTCCGCCCGGCAGGCGAAAAGGTCGACTGGAGCGCCGTCACCGTCGAGCGCTCACGCGCATGACGATCGCCTACGTCGGACTCGGTGCCAACCTTGGCGACCGGGAACAGACGATCCTCGAAGCGGCACACCGCATCGGCGCACAGCGCATCTCGACCCTGATCGAGACTGAGCCGTGGGGCGTCACCGACCAGCCGCTCTTCCTGAACGCGGTTGCCGAAGTGCCCACGACCGCCTCGCCTGGCGTGCTGCTGCTCCAGCTCCTCAAGGTCGAACGCGACCTCGGCCGCATCCGTGACGGCAACCGCTGGGGGCCAAGGCTGATCGACCTCGACCTGCTCCTCTACGGCGACGAGATCATCGATGACGAAGACCTCCAGGTGCCACACCCACACCTGCACGAACGCACCTTCGTGCTCCAACCACTCGCCGAACTCGCACCCGACCTGGTGGTTCCTGGGCGCGGGCAAGTAGCGGAACTCCTCCGCCGGATACAATCCCCGACGTGAGCCACCTCGACGAGCTCGACGAATACGAAGCCGAGCTCGAGCTCGGCATCAAGCGGGAGTACAACGCCGTCTACTCGCTCTTCCGCTACTGCGTGCTCACCCAGGACGCGACCTACCTGTGCAACAAGCTCGACATGCAATACCTGCCGCAGGCGTCCTACCCGCTGTTCCGGGTCAAAATGGAAGACGTCTGGGTCTGGGACAAGAACCGCCCCACCCGCATGATCCCACGGGTCGAAGTCAACACCACATCCGACGTCACCGTCGAGGAACTCCGCGGCGAGGGCGACGGCCCAACCATCACCGCCGAAGTCCTCGCGAAACGTCAGGGTGACCACGCACCCGACGACGACGACCAGTAACGCCGGCGCTGCCGGAACCCCGATGCTGCTCGCAATCGACGTCGGCAACACCCAGACCGTCTTCGGTCTCTTCGACGGTGACCGCATCGCCGAACAGTTCCGCGTCGGCACCGACCGCGCTCACACCGCCGATGAGCTCGCGATCATGCTCCGCGCCTTCGTCGACCTCCAATCGCTCGACGGAATCGTCCTCTCATCAACCGTCCCACAGCTGATCCGTGAATACGAAACCTTCGCGGAGCGCTGGGCTGGCGTCGACCTCCTCGTCCTCGGCCCCGGTGTCGCCACCGGCATTCCGATCCGCTACGACGACCCCCGCGAAGTCGGCCCCGACCGCATCGCCAACGCCGTCGCCGCCCGCGAACGCCACGGCGCCCCCGCCATCGTTGTCGACTTCGGCACCTCAACCAACTTCGACATCGTCTCCGCCGCCGGTGAATACCTCGGCGGTGTCCTCGCCCCCGGCATCGAAATCTCCATGGACGCACTCTTCGCTCGCGCCGCACGTCTCCTCAAAGTCCCGTTCGAAGCCCCCGCGAACGTCATCGGCAAGACAACGACCCAAGGCCTCCAATCAGGTCTCGTCTACGGCTTCGCTGGACAGGTCGACGGCATCGTCGATCGCGTCCGTGAGGAGCTCGGCGCCCCCGACGCCCCCGTCATCGCCACCGGCGGACTCGCCAGCCTCATCACGCCACACTCACGCACGATCACGACGATCGACTCGGAGCTCACTCTCCACGGGCTTCGCTTGGTCTGGGAGAAGAACGTCCCTGGTCGCTGATCGCTTTCGCCCGGCACGGCCGGGCTTCGCGATCACCTGAGCCGTCTCGCGGCAGGATGCTGCGCCCTCGGAGCTTGGCCGTACCAGTTGTACTGTCCGGCGCTCCTCGGGCTTGCCTCCTTTGCGACACGACTCCCAGGAACGTTCTCTGGTTAGGGCAGACCGCGCAGGAACGCGTCGAAAGGGCACCGGACGAGGAATGTTGGGTGTTTCCAAGGAGCGCTGAAAGCCACGCGGTACCGTGGGAGGATGCGCAACGGAGTGATCGGTGTCGCGTGCCTCGCGCTCGTCGTCGTCGCAGCTGCGGGCGGAGCGCGTCGGGATGCGGCACCGATTCAGAACACCCCAGATCTGCCGTGGACGAACCCGAGCCACCAGAGCAACCTCGAGCTGCTGCTCGCGCCAATCGCGTCGCACATCGCGAACCGTTCGGTCACCGTTCGCTGCGAAGGTGACACCGACTGGGTTGCGCTCGTCACACAGACAGGCGGCAACCCGAACGCCGAGCTTGGCTACGTCAGCGCAACGTTCTCGGCGACGACGCGCACAGCCACGAGCATCGCATCGTTCATGGAGCTCCGCACTGCGGTCTGTGCGCCGCTCAAAGCATTTGCCTCGGCGACCACCAAGCCGACGAAATGCTCCCCCATCACACAGGCACCGCCGACCACCAAACGGGTCAAAGTCACCACACGTAAGCGCGTGGTCGTCAACGGTGTCGCCACCCCAAAGATGGTCACCTCGTACAAGAGCGTCACCGTTCCCGGCGCGAAGACGACCGGCCCGCCGGGTCCCTGCTACCTCGCAGGCAACCGCGAGGCGGCCGACATGCCCAACGCCTACTGGGATGCCTACGGCGACTACGCCCAGGCGATCCTCACACTCGCCCACGAATCGATCCACCTCGGCGGCGTCGTTGGCACGACCCTTCGCAGCGGTGCAACCGCAGGCGACGCCCAAGCCGAAGCCAAAGCGACCTGTTACGGAATGCAATGGATGCCCTACGTCGCAACACAGCTCGGCGCCACCGCCGACGACGCGCAGGCAATCGCGACCTACTACTGGGAGCGGATCTACCCCGCCTACCGCACCGCCCTCAACGCCCAATACTGGTCGCCCGACTGCACCTCGGGAGGGCCGTTGGATATACGCGCCCCCGGCTCGACGGTCTGGCCCTAGCTAGGCGTCCCTGGCCGCTACCCGCCGCCGTAGGCGGAGATGGGGAGGGAGTCGAGCAGGATGTCGGTCGCGGGATCGGGCAGCTCAGCCTCCAGACGCTCGACAATCTCGCGGGCGCCCGGAGCGGCGGCGAGCAGTCGCAGCTCAACCTCTTCCGTCGAGTTCAACACGACAAGCTCCTGCTTGAACGGCTTCGGGAAACGACCGCGGCCGAGATACCAGGCGTAGAACTTCTTCAGGAAGCCGCTCGCGCGGTGCTCGCCCAGCTCACGGACGGTCTCGCGCATGAACAGGATCAGCTCGGCGGCGACCTCTTCGCGGCTCGGTTCGGCGTCGTCACCCATGATCTCGCGCAGCGCCCACGGGTTGCCCTGGGCGGCGCGCCCAACCATCACTGCTGCTGCACCCGTCGTTGCGAGGACGGCCTGGGCGCGAGCGCGCGAGGTGACATCACCCGACGCAATCACGGGCACCTTCACCAGCGAGACGAACTCGGCGGTCAACGTGTGATCGGCGGTGCCGGTGTAGAGCTGCTTCGCTGAGCGAGGGTGGAGGGTCAGGGCGGCAGCGCCCGCCTCGACAAGCCGCGGGCCAACCTCAAGGCAGGTGCGTGAGCCGTTGTCGGTGCCGCGGCGCATCTTCACGGTCACGGGGACATCAACAGCCTCCGCGACCGCCGCGACGATCCGCTCCGCCAAGTCAGGCGCATCAAGGAGCGACGAGCCCGCACCGGTCTTCGTCACCTTGCGCACCGGACAGCCAAAGTTGATGTCGACGATGTCGGCGCCCGCTGCGACAACCCTGCGGGCAGCCTCGGCCATCGGCTCAGGATCCGAGCCAAAGATCTGGATCGCGAGTGGATGCTCGTCGCTCGCAACGCGCAGGTAACCGAGCGTCTTCTCGTTGCCGTGCTGGATGCCAGCAACCGAAACCATCTCCGAGCACACAAGGCCCGCGCCGTACCGGCGACCCTGCCGGCGAAACGCCTGCACGCTCACCCCCGCCATCGGGGCGAGGACAAGGCGACTGGGGATTTCGACCGACCCAATCCACCAAGATTCACGCAATTCAGGAACCATTTGCAGACGATGGTACCGAGGGGGCTTGCGGCGGCTCTGTTCTGAGGGCTATTATTGCCGCCCATTTGGGGGCGTCAATTACGCCCTCGTAACGGCGACGGGAGGCCGTCCTTGAAGGAAGTAATCCTCACGCCTGAGGGCTACGAGAAGTTGAAGCAGGAGATCGACTTCCTGTGCAACGAAAAGCGCCGTGAGGTTGCCGAACGGATCCGTGTCGCGCGCGAATTCGGTGACATTGCCGAAAACGCAGAATACGACGACGCGAAGAACGAGCAGGCGATGCTTGAGCACAAGATCGCCCAGCTCGAAGAGCGGCTGCTCTCAGCCCGCGTGATCACCAAGAAGGAGATCTCCAAGGACTCCGTCTCGATCGGATCGATCGTCAAGCTCCGCGACGTCGACGCCAACAAGACCTTCGAGTACCACATCGTTGGGTCTGCCGAGGCAAACCCTGCCGAGCACAAGCTTTCCAACGAGTCGCCCGTCGGCAAGGCGATCATGGGCTGCAAGAAGGGCGAGACCGTTGAGGTCTCCGCACCTCGTGGCGCCCTGAAGTTCAAGATCCTCGAGATCCGCGCGGCCTAACCATTTCCATCCGGTCCTATCGCTCGAGGCGGTAGGGTCGCCGGATGGATGTTGTTCCCCTACCGCGAGAGAAGCGGGCCGACGCGGCCGCCGTACTTGCGCGGGCATTTCAAGGCGACCCGGCATGGCAGTGGGTGTTCCCCGATGCCCGTCGCCGGGCTGCGGCGTTGCCATGGCTCTTTGCGAGCAGCTTCGACGTCACCGAGGCTGAACTCTGGACGACGGCCGGGCCGATTCTCGGTGTCGCACGGTGGATGCCGCCCGGACGACCTCCGATGAAGTTCGGCGCTGCGCTGAAGGCGCTGGTCGTAACGCCTCTACGGCTACGCGACGCAACGCAACGGTTCTTCGCCTACGGTCGGGCGATCGACGATCTGCGACGCGAGGCCGTGCCGATGCCGCACTGGTACCTCGCCGGTATCGGTGTCGAACCAGGCGACCGCCGGCAGGGAATCGGCTCGGCCCTCATGCGCCCTGGCCTTGAGGCGGCCGCGAAGGCGGGCCTCCCGTGCGCGCTGCTCACAAACAACGAGCGCAATCTGAGCTTCTACCGCGGCCACGGATTTGAGGTCATCAAAGAGACGAAATCCACTCGCAGCGGCCCCAAGGCGTGGGTGCTGCTGAAGAATCCGTAGGCTTCCCTGTCGTGACCGACGTGAAGCGCTTCCCAAATCGCGATGAGATCGCCGCTGTCCGGGCCGAGGCCGAGAGCCTCTCAG